>CALVSU010000083.1 GCA_944359385.1 uncultured Clostridia bacterium
TGTTCCGATTTATGCCATAATGAAAGTCTAAACCACGCAAGATAAAACAATAAGGCAGTCCGAAAACCACGGATTGCTTTATGTTGACAAAAGAAAAAGCAAACAAAACCGGGTTCGATTTTGTTTGCTTATGGTGGGGATGGTAGGGCTCGAACCTATGACCTCATGCATGTCAAGCATGCGCTCTAACCAACTGAGCTACACCCCCGAAGCGTGTTGCGCACCGCAATGGCGGAACGCGTCATCGACTTTATAAATATACCATTTTTTATAGCTCTTTGTCAAACGAATTTGTCGGAAAATATAAAAAATTTCCTTGAAAGCGAAAACTTCATAAATGTGCGGCTGCGCGAATAAAATATGTATCATCATGTACGCAGAGGTAGCTATGAAAGAATATTGCTCGCTTTCGGAAAAGGAAGTCTTTGCCGCGCTTGCGACGGACGAGAGAGGACTGTCCGAAGAGGAGGCCGCGGCAAGGCTGAAAAAATACGGAAAAAACGAATTGCGCCGCAAAAATAAGCGCGGACCGCTTCGTCTGTTTCTCGCGCAGTTCAAAGATTTTATGACCATTCTTCTCATTTTTGCCGCCGCGGTCACGGCGGTGACGGCATTTGCGACGGGCGACGTGCACGAGTTGGTGGATACGGGCATACTCCTATTTATCATTCTTCTCAATACGTTTGTCGGGTTTATCCAGCAGTATCGCGCGGACAACGCGATCGAAAATCTTCGCAAACTGTCGGTAGGAAAGACCAAATGCGTGCGTAGCGGAAGAGATGTTCTTGTGGAAAGCGATCTGCTTGTCCCGGGCGACATCATTTATCTCGAAGAGGGCGACCGCATCCCTGCTGATTGCCGCGTGCTCGCGTCCGAACAGCTTCGCTGCGACGAATCTGCGCTTACGGGTGAGTCTGCGAGCGTGAATAAGAGCGCCGCCGCCTGTGCGTCATGCGCGGGTGTGGGGGACAGGAAAAATATTCTGCATTCTTCGACATTTGTGGTGAACGGACAAGCGAAAGCGGCAGTCATACATACGGGGCAGGAGACGGAGATCGGAAAGATCGCCGAGCTGCTCGACGAAACGGGGTCCGCGCCCACGCCGCTCGAAAAGATCCTCGCAAAGCTCGGCAAGATCATCTCCGCGGCGGTAATATCCGTGGCGGCGGTCATTTTTGTGTTCGGGATATTTTTTAAGGACAGTACGCTGATCGGGAATTTCATGTCGTCGGTCGCGATCGCGGTGGCGGCGATCCCCGAGGGGATGCCCGCCGTGGTGACCATCATCATGGCAATGGGCGTACAGAAGATGAGCCGCGAACGCGCGGTCATCCGCAAACTTCATGCGGTGGAAACGCTGGGCGGCTGCAACAGGATATGCAGCGACAAGACGGGCACGCTGACGGAAAACAGGATGACCGTGGAAGAGGTATGGACGGAATTTTGCGGAGATGCGCCTTCGGAGACAAATTCCGACGCGCGGCAGAAGATGTATCAGTGTATGCTCGCCTGCAATACGGTCAAGGGGAAGGGCGGCGCGCTGATCGGCGATCCGACGGAAGTGGCTCTCGTGAATTGTGCGCACAATGCGGGGTATGCCGCTCCTTTGCAGAGGTTAAAGATCAATCCGTTCACATCCGAGCGCAAGATGATGTCGGTAGCGACGGAAACGGCGCAGGGCAGATTCTGGTTCGTAAAGGGGGGCGCGGATATCCTCCTCGGGCGCGCGGATAAGATCGAGGAAGGCGGGCGCGTGCGCCCGCTCACCGACGCCGACAGGAAGAGGGTGCTCGCTAAGATGCATTCGCTTGCGGGGAGGGCGCTCCGCGTACTGGGGTTTGCGTATAACGAATACGAAAAAGAAGCAGAGAGCGGACTTGTCTTTCTCGGTCTGTGCGGCATGATCGACCCGCCGAAAAAGGGCGTGCGCGAGGCGGTCGCGGAGTGCAAGGCGGCGGGCATCACGCCCGTTATGATCACGGGCGATCACGGCGATACAGCGTATGCGATCGCCGAACGGCTGGGGATCGCGGAGCGCGCCGAAGAGGTGATCACGGGCGCCGAACTGGACGGAATGAGCGAAAGCGAGCTGGACGCGCGCATTCCCGAGGGGCGCGTGTTCGCGCGCGTGAGCCCGAAACATAAGTCGCTGATCGTCAGGCGCTTGCAAAAGGCGGGCGATGTCGTCGCCATGACGGGCGACGGCATCAACGATGCGCCGAGCATACGCGCCGCAGACATCGGCATTGCCATGGGTTCGGGAACGGACGTCACCAAGAGCGCTTCCGACATGGTCATCGCCGACGACAATTTTTCGACGATCGTCACGGCGGTGCGGGAGGGGCGCAGGGTCTTTTCCAACATCAAAAAGACGATACAGTTTTTCCTCGCGACCAACCTTGCGGAGGTGCTGTCCATCCTTGCCGTCACGCTCGTGCTTTACAGGTTTTCGTTCCTTACGGCAACGCAGCTTCTGTGGATCAACCTCATTACGGACAGTCTGCCCGTCATTTCGCTGGGTGCAGAAAAAGCGGAGCGCGATGTCATGTTGCGTCCGCCGCGCAAGGCGAACGAACTATTCTCTGCCGCGTCGATGTTCTCCGTTCTCTATTACGGGCTCGTGCAGACCGCGATCGTGCTGTTTGCCTTTCTGTATTCCAACGCAAAATACGGCAACGCCGAAGCGGTCACCGTTACTTTCTTCGTGCTGTCCTTCCTCGAACTCTTCCATTCGTTCAATATCCGTTCAGAAAAAAATTCCGCGTTCGGGAAGGATTTTTTCGGAAACAAACCGCTCTTTCTGATGGTGATTGTCGGGGTCGGAATAAACGTGTTTTTGTGCGCGGTGCCGCTTCTGCGCGCCGCCTTCGGGCTGACGGCACTTACGGCGGGACAGTGGCTGTTTGTCTTTGCCTGCTCTCTCGCCGTCATACCCTTCGGAGAACTGTACAAAGCAGTTTTGCGCCGCATGCTGCACAGAAAGCGGACGGCGAAGCCTCGCCTTATAAAGAGGAAGGCAAAAACGACTGCTTAAACGTAGCCGCCGCCATTCTTGAAAGAGAATTTCTTTTCTAAAATATAAAAGAGGTATTCGTCGTTTCTTTGAAAATGCGTCTGATCGGTGAAGGGCTTACGGTCAAAAAAAGCAAAAAAATCCGCGGCACATATTTGTGCCGCGGAAAAAGCGCGATGCATTATTCGGGTTGAACGACGACGGTGATCTTTGCGGAAACGCCTTCCATGAAGCGGATCTCGACGGGGTATTCGCCCACCGTTTTGAGCGGTTCTTTGAGCAGGATCTTCTTTTTGTCGAGTTCGTAACCGAGCTCGGAAAGTCTGGACGCGATCTCTTTGGAAGTGACGCTCCCGAAAACTTTTCCGTTTTCTCCGCATTTGATGGTCACGGTGACGGAAGTTTTATTGATCTTGGCGGCAAGTTCTTTGATCTCGCGTATTTCTTCGGCACGGCGGCGTTCTTCCGCTTCTTTTTGCAGTTTCAGACTGTTGACTGCAACGGAAGAGGCGATCTCGGCAAGCCCTTTTTTGAGAAGGAAATTTTTTGCGTAGCCGTCGCTCACGTCGATAATCTCACCTTTTTTTCCTGTGCCTTTCACGTCCTGTTTCAGTATGACTTTCATGATGTTGCAACCTCGTAAATGTTTATCGTATTTATTTTACAAGGAAAAAACGTAAATGTCAACCCGTATCCGTAATATTTCCGTCCGAAATGCGCATATTAACGCAAGGAGGGCAAAAAGATGAAAAAGATCAATCAGTCTATCGGTTGCGAAGTTACCGAATGCATGTACAACTGCGACGGCAAGAACTGCACGCTCGATAAGATCGTTGTCGGAAACGATTGCAACTGCGACGCGGAAAGCTGCACCTGCTGCGAAAACTACAAGAGCAGATAACAAAAAAGCGGGCTCCGAAAAATGCGGAGCCCGCTTTTTTGTTTTACAGTTTGCTGCGTTTGAGTTCGGCGACGGCGCTTTTAAGAAAGAATTCGGCTGTCGAGTCGTGGCTGATGCGGGCGAGCGCGTCGTCGAAAGCGTACCAGCCCGCTTCTTCGATCTCGTCTGTGTTGAGCGCAAGTTCTCCGTCCGAAACGACGACGATAAATCCGAGCATCAGAACATTTTTGGGTTCATGATAGCGCGAACCGATGTATTTGTATTTTACGACGTTGAGACCCGTTTCTTCCTTGATCTCCCGCACGATGGTTTTTTCGGCGGCCTCGCCTTTTTTGACGTATCCCGCAAAGAGGAGCTGTTCTCCGTTGGTGTGTTTTGCAATGAGGAATTTATCCTGTTTCCTGTCGACGACAGCCATGCTCACCGCCGTCTTAAAGGGAGGGAACATGAATTTTCCGCACGATTCACAATAAGGCACAAGCCCTTCGTTTTCGCAGAATTTTAAAATGAGTTTGTGGCCGCATTCCTGACAATACATGATATGTTCTCCCTTACGCGGCGTCCCCGCGCGATTTTCCTTTTTATTCTATAAAGAATAAACCTTTTTGGCGAAATTGTCAATGGTTTACATAAAAATTTCACGATAAATTGCAAAAATTTTACATATTTCGTCCGTTCATAACGTTTTGGGCGTACTTGAGAGGCGAAGTACGTCTGTATGGGTGCGGTTGGCTCAGCGTTTGCGTGCGATGTAAGCTTTGAGAAAAGTTTTTAAGGGAAAGGAAACGTTATAGTTATTTTTCCTCAATTTCCGCATGAAAGACAGGGGAGATTTTTCTGCGGCGGCGACCCAGAGCGCCATGTTCATGCCTTTGAGCCGCGCGTCGAATTCGGTGAGACCGTTCGCGTCGCCTGCCGCGCCCAGTTTCGCGGCGGATCGGATGAGTTCGTCGCAGACGTAATTGAAAGCAAAACGGTAGCGATCGGGGACGAGGGAAGACTTTACCTTATTGAAATAAGCACAGAGAGCGAAAACTTCTTCGGAGGTCTCTTCGTGCGGCGTGTCTTTTCCGGGCAGAAAGGGATCGACGGGAATGCTCTGCGCGCTCTCGGCAAAGAGAAGGGGGATAAAAACTTCCCTGTGTTTCTTTGCAAGTCCAAAGCTGTCTGCTTTGGCGGCTACGGATTTCAGAACTGCCGTGTGCAGGGGAAGCGGGCGTTCGCCGCACAGGGCCCTTTGCAGGGGGTCGCCCGTGCCCGCGCCGCGCTTTTGTTCATTCGCGCCGAAGAATACGACGTCCGCCTGCGCGGCGACGACGGCGCCGAACAAGGCTTCCGCCTTTTCTGCGTCAAAACGCTGTGTCCCGTCCGCTTCTACGACGAAATCGCCCTTGACCTGCGCTCCGCGCGTCCGGCAGCGGAGCAGAGTGCGCCCTTCGGGAGGTGGCGGGAGCGGCGTATCTTCGTCGGCGAAGGCGAGGATCTGCGCGTTCTCGGGAAGTGCGGAAAAGAGTGCCGCCGCATTTTCCGCGTCGGCATTTTCCGCATCGAAAATAAGCGTCATGGGTACGCGCACGGCTGTCTCTTCCGCGGGCGTTTCATTGGCTGTTTTATTTTTTTTACGAAATCCGAATGCCATAATTTTTCTCCGATTTGCCGTTATCATACCACAAACGGCGCCGAAATTCAAGCTGTTTGCACAATCTGCGCCGAAATTCGGCGCTTGTGCGCTTTTTGCCTCGTACACTGTTGCAATTTCCGTATTTTTATGTTAAAATATACGACATGAACAAATGGGATATGCTGCGGGGAAAAGGGGCGATTTTCGATCTTGACGGAACGCTGATCGACAGTATGCAGATCTGGCGGGAGATCGATAAAGAATTCTTTGCGCGGCGCGGGATGAAGGTCCCGCAAGGGTATCAGGCGATGATCGCGCATTTGGGGTTCCGCGACGTCGCCGCGTTTACCGTAAAAAATTATCTTCCCGACGAGCGGGAAGAGGATCTGATCGCCGAATGGGACGGAATGTGCCTGCAAAAATACGGCGCTTTGGACGCCGCGAAATATTTTAAAGAGGGCGCAGTGGAATTTATCCGTGCGCTGCGCGGGCGCGGGGTGCCGCTGGCGGTTGCCACGGCGTCGTCTCCGCGGCTGTTTGAGCCGATCCTGCGTGCCGGAGGCGTTTTCGGACTGTTTGAAGGTTTTTTTACCGTGGAAGACGCGGGGAGGAACAAGAGCTTTCCCGATATCTTTTTGCTTTGCGCCGGAAAGTTGGGGCTTGCGCCCGAAGACTGTGTGGTATTCGAGGACAATCTGATCCCGCTTCGGGCGGCAAAATCGGCGGGAATGCGCGCGGTCGCGGTCTATGATCTGTCCGCGGAGTCGCATGAGAAAGATCTGCGGCGCGAAGCGGATCTGTACATACGTTCGTTCACGGAAATGCTGTGACGCGTTTTTGCGGCAGGCGGCGGGAAATCTGTTTTACGTTTTTCGGGGCGTGTGTGCGTTCCGCCCGCGACGATGCACGGCGTCCCCGTTGCCGCCGATAGAGCGGAACTTCACAGACAGAAAACTTTTTTATCGGAGAAGAGATAAAATGTATACATCCAAACTCAGCCTGATCGAGACGGAGAAGGCGGTCAAATTTCTGAAAACCGTGTTTGAAAAAGAGCTTTCCGAAGCTCTTAATCTGACTCGCATCAGCGCGCCTCTTTTCGTTACGCGTGAAAGCGGGCTCAACGACGACCTGAACGGGGTGGAACGTCCCGTGTCTTTTGATATGAAAGCAACGGGAAAAACAGTCGAAGTTGTGCACAGCCTTGCCAAATGGAAACGTTATGCGCTGAAAAAGTACGGCTTCGAAAAATACACGGGGCTGTATACGGATATGAATGCCATTCGCCGAGATGAAGATCCCGATAACCTGCATTCCATTTATGTCGATCAGTGGGATTGGGAAGAGGTGATCGGCAGAGAGGACAGGAACATCGCCTTTTTGCAGGCGACCGTAAAAAAAATTTACGGTGCGATGAAGCGGACGCAAGAGGCGGTCTGCGCTGCGTTCCCCGCCCTTGAAAAATATCTCAGCGACGACATCTGCTTTATCACCACGCAAGAGCTGGAAGACCTGTATCCTGCTCTCACGCCGAAAGAGCGCGAAAACGTGTATACGCGGGAGCACGGTTCCGTGTTTGTCATGCAGATCGGCGGCAAGCTGAGATCGGGACAGAAACACGACGGAAGGGCGCCCGATTACGACGACTGGTCGCTCAACGGAGATATTCTCCTTTATTACCCCGTACTCGATTGCGCCTTTGAAGTCTCTTCCATGGGCATCCGTGTGGATGAAAATTCGCTGATCGCTCAGCTCAAAGCGGAAAACTGTATGGAGAGACTGAAAAATCCTTTCCATAAGGAACTGTCCGAAGGGAATATGCCTCTCACGATGGGCGGCGGGATCGGTCAGTCGCGCCTTTCCATGTTTCTCCTCAACAAAATGCACATCGGTGAAGTCCAGGTCTCTCTGTGGGACGAAAAGACGGAAGCATATTGCCGCGAAAACAACATTGTTTTAATGTGAATTTATAGGTGCTCCCGCCGCGCGCATTGATTTGCGCGCGGCGTATTCTTTTTGCGGGCGTTTTGACGGGACAGTATTTTTCGCGTATGTTTTTTGTCGGGCGAAATGATCGTCAAACCTTATTTAGGGAGCGAAGCGTCCTGCCTTACGGCGGGACGCTTCGCTGTTGCAGGATATGATTTTCGGCGATCAAAAAGGTGGCGCGCGGCAATGTATAAACGGAAATTTTGCTGCACAGGTTATGCGTGCTTATCCGATCTTGCGGAAGAAGGGCTTATAGCAGAGGATGGCGTCGATCTCTTAGATCGG
>CALVSU010000084.1 GCA_944359385.1 uncultured Clostridia bacterium
GCTTCTTCTTGCGCTTGGGTGCCTGATCGTCATCGCGGGCGCGTGTGCGGGGCTGGTTCTGCTCTTGCGCGCTCGGTCAAAAAACAGTGCGCGCCGAAAAGAGGGGCCGCCTGCGTGCGATCAGGATGCGACTGCGCCTTCCGAAGCTTTAACGCCCGCACAAGACGAAATTGCGCCGCCCGCACAGGACGAAAGGCGGCGTGCCCATACGCAAACGCCCGCACAAGATGAGAGACCTTGCGCCTCATCGCAAACGCCCGCACGGGACGGGGAGATCCGCACGGCGGACGAAGCGGCGAAATCGGAAGGGGAAAACGGCACGGCGGACGAAGCGGCGAAGGCGGAAGGAGAGAAGGAACGATGAGTCCGATATATTTTCTCGGCATGCTTGCCTTGGGGCTTTTGCTCACGATCGTGTTGGAAGGGCTGATTTTTTTGCCGCTCTTTGTCAGGCGCAGGTCGAAAACGGAGATCGCCGCGTTTGTGCTTGTCAATATCGCGACAAACGTCGCGCTCAATCTGTTTTTGTATCTTATCTGCGTATTTACCGATATGGCGGCGGGGTTTGCGTTCTCTGCGGAAGAAGCGTTCGGCATCGCTTTGGGGGCGGCCGCGCTTCTTGCGGAAGTGCTCATCGTAGAGACGGAATACTTTGTTCTGAAAAAATTTATCGGAGAAAAAAAGCTTTTTTGGTTTGTGCTGGGTGCGAATGCGCTTTCCGCCGTCGTCGGGACGGCGCTTCTTGCGCTGTTTACGTCGATGTGACAAAAAACAGGCGTTTTTTGTCTGTATTGCCCGAAAATGCGCCCTTTTTTCAATTTTTTCCGCCGAACTATTGACAGGCAGGAGGATTTGTTTTACAATAAAAGAAGGCATGGATGCCGTATAAAATCGCAATTCAAACGGAGGGAATTTTCATATGAATTTCAGAAACAAGGATTGGCGCAACAGTATGCGCGTCACCGTCGACTACAACAATATGATGAAAAAATTTGTCGGCGAAGACGGCTTCAAGGATGTGGAACTCGCCGAAATGAAAGAGGCGGCGGCGGACGCGTTCGACTATGTTGCGGAAAACCGCGGCAAGGGCATGATGGGCTGGACGGAGCTTCCTTATAACCAGAAAGAGATCGTCGAAGACATCATCGCGACCGCCAAGGAAGTGCGCCGCAAGTTCAAATACTTCGTCGTGCTCGGTATCGGCGGGAGCGCGCTCGGTCCCATCGCCGTGTTCAACGCGCTGTGCCACCTGCACTACAACGACCTCGCCCCGTCCAAGAGGAAAGGTCCGAAATTCTATGTGGAAGACAACGTCGATCCCGAAAGGATGGCGGCGCTTCTCGACGTCATCGAACCCGAAAAGACCTGCTTTAACGTCATTACCAAATCGGGCGCGACCAGCGAAACGATGACCCAGTACCTCATCATCAACGACATTCTCAAAAAGACGCTCGGCGAAAAGGCGGGACAGAATATCATCGCCACGACCGACCACGTCAAAGGCAACCTCATTAAACTTGCCAAACAGAACGGGTATAAAACTTTCTATATCCCCGACGGCGTCGGCGGCAGGTTCTCCGAACTTTGCCCCGTGGGGCTTCTCCCCGCGGCGGTGCTCGGTCTGGACATCAAAGCGATGCTCGCGGGCGCGGCTTATATGGACGGCGTCTGCAACAAGCCTTCCGTTGCCAAGAACCCTGCGCTCGCGTGCGCGGTGCTTCAATATATGGCGATGAAGAGGGGCAAGAACATCGGCGTCATGATGCCGTATGCGGACAGCCTGAAACTCATGGCGGACTGGTATTGCCAGCTGTGGGCGGAGAGCCTCGGCAAGAACGTCACGCTCGACGGCAAACCCTGCAACGTAGGACAGACCCCCGTCAAATCGCTCGGCGTCACTGATCAGCATTCTCAGGTCCAGCTGTATACGGAAGGTCCCTTCGACAAGGTCGTCACCTTCCTTTCCGTCGGCAATTACAGGAAAGTCGTCGACATCCCGCACGGCTGCGAGGATATCCCCGACGTCGCATTCCTCGGCGGTCACACGATGAACGAACTCATCACAGCGGAAAACAAGGCGACCGCGTATGCTCTCACCAAGGCGGGGAGGCAGAATTATACCATCGATATCCCCGAAGTCAATGAATTTACGCTCGGCGAGCTGATGTATCTGTTTGAATTGCAGACGGCGTATACGGGCGCTATGTTCAATATCGACACCTTCAATCAGCCCGGCGTGGAAGCGGGCAAGCAGGCGACGTATGCGCTTCTCGGCAAGAAGGGCTATGAGGCGAAGAAAGAAGAGCTCGACAACGCTCCGCAGGCAGAGGAAAAATATATCGTTTAAGTAAATAATGTTGTAGTTGGATTGTCAAACCAAGTGTAACATTGAATCGTATAATTTACCTTGTGGGAAAACCGGGCTGACGGCATTTGCCGACAGCCCGGTTGTTAAGTTTGCGGGGAAAAGCTTTATTTTGTTTCTGTAAAGATCCCGCATTGTCTGTGGACAATGAGATCCCTGAGGCGCTCGTTTGTGTTGTGTGCATAAAGGAGCGCCTTTTTTTCGTCGCGGACACGTTCTCAGTACTACAAAAAGCGAATGAGAAGCTCTTTTTTCTCCTTAGAAAGGTTGCCGAATATTTTTAAGAGTTCCCTGTCCGTTTGATATTGCTCCGCATCTCGGTAAAAGATCTCTTCGATATCGGTGTTGCAAGCCTCGGCAATGTCGTAGAGGGTATCGACGGACGGAATGAATTTGCTCTGCTCCAGACGATTGATGTAGGAGCTTTCCTTGCCGATCCTCAGACTTAGTTCGCGTTGCGAAAGATTGTTCCGAACCCGCAGAGAAGAGATGCGCTCGACCAGAAATCGGGCGATCTCCCTGTTCTTTTCGTTGTCTTTTGCCATATGAACCTCTCGTTTTGAACTATAATCTTATTTTATTATCAAAACTATTTGCAATATAAGATTGCTAATTGTTAATTTATATGATATAATGGCTAAAAATAAGATTTATAATCTTATGTTAAGATTATAAGACAATACAGAGGAAAAAATGAAGAGTGTGAAAGTTTCTGTGCTGATCCCTGTCTATAATACTTCCGAAACATTGGCGAGGGCTCTGGATTCCGTCATAAACCAGACGATGAAGGAGATAGAGATCATTTGTGTGGATGACGGTTCGGACGAAGCGACCAAAGAGGTGTTGCGCGAATACGAGAAAAAAGACGAACGGGTCAAAGTTTTCAGCCTGCCGGAAAACCGCGGGACTCTTTATGTCAGAAAGAAACTGATCGAAATGGCGTCAGGCGACTATTTAATGTTTTTGGACAGCGACGACGTATTTTATCCGCAAGCATGTGAAAAGGCTTTTTCGATTGCGTGCGAAAGTATGTCCGATATTGTGCAGTTCGGAGTGGAAATCGATTTTGAAGAAAATGTATCGGAGGCGCAGAAAAGAGGCGTTGCAGAGTACTATACTGTGATCGAAGAACGTTTGGAAGGGATTGAAATATTTGAACGGCATTTCTGGACGCATTGGAATTTATGGAATAAAATATTTGCGTGCGACGTTCTGAAAAAGGCATTGCCTTTTTTGCCGGAAAGCAGGTGCTGCATGGTGGAAGACAGATTGATTTATTTCATTGCAGCCTATTATGCCAATAGCGTGAGCGGCATAGAAACTCCATTGATCAAATATAATTTCGGCAAAGGCATCTCAATGGCGGGGATAGAAAACGGCGGGTTTTCAAGAAGATTTTTTGAAACTCAATGTGAAAGAAAGGTCGCGGATGATGCATTGGCTGAATTTTTGTTCTATGTGCGGGCAGATAGTTATTTCTGGACAATTTATCAAAGATGTATTGAGGATTCGCGTGAGATTATTATCAGGAACTTTGTGGAACGCGGCAGTGAGAAAGAAAGCCGTGATATTTTCCAGTTGATCCTTTCGGTATACGGAAACGCCTGGCTCATGGAAGGTGTTGCTTGTTTTTACGGAAAAGAGTTGGGTTGTAGGATCTTTGAAGATCCGCACAATGCGTTGTATCGTTATAAAATGAGACAGGATACCGGAGTCAGATCGTCTAATATCAATTCAGTATGCGATCAAAGAAGTTTCTTAAAAAGAGCATTGTTGTTTTGGGAAGATCGGGGAACATTTGCCTTTATAAGGAAGTTTTTGGCTCATATTTATAAAAAATGCAGAAAGAGTAAAAAGGCGGTATACGAAAAACAAGTTCAAAGAGTCCAGGATAATGTTGTTAAGAAAGAAAATATCATAAAAAAAGCGGCGCGGTTTTGGGTCGACAGAGGTACGTTTGCCCTGATGCGCAGGAGTTTGTTGTATATTTACAGAAAATTACATCGCAAGAAGAATGTTCTTTCCAATGTGTATGACAGGCGAGGAAACAGTATCTTATCTCGTCAGCAAAGCGAATTTACGCAAAGGCAGATATTGGCGCAAATCAAGTCTTTCCCGTCATGTCCGCTGTTGTCTGTCGTCATGCCCATATATAATGCCCCTGTAAAGTGGCTGAAAAAAGCCGTCCGATCTTTGAAGAAACAATACTATTCCAATTGGCAGCTTTGTGCAGTGGATGACGGCTCGTCGGATGAAAGAGGGGGTAAATATCTTCGTAAGCAGTCGGAAAGAGATTCAAGAATTTTATTTAGAAGAAAAGAGAAAAACAGCGGTATTTCCGACACATCGAATGTGGCAATTTCTTTGGCAAAGGGGGATTACATAGCCCTCATGGATCAGGATGATGCTGTAACGCCCGATGCGCTTTTCTGGATGGCAAAAGAAATATTGGCGCACCCTGAGGCGGCTCTGATCTACAGCGATGAGTGCAAGATCGGTTGCGATGGCGGCGAGAAAACGTCTGAATTTTATATTAAACCTGACTGGTCGCCTGAACTTCTGATCAGTCAGATGTATATAGGACATCTGTCTGTCTATAAAAAACAATTTGTGGAAGATATAGGAGGATTCCGTTCGGAATTTGATTTGTGTCAAGATTTTGATCTTGCGTTGAGGACATTGACTGTCTGTGCAGAGGTCAGACATGTCCGTCGCATTTTATATCTTTGGAGAAAAGTTCCCGGATCAGGCTCTGTAAGCGGAAAAAATAAAGCGCTTAATATTGGAATAGGATGTGTACGATCTTTTGGGAAAACAATAGATTCGGGGGCAAATGCTTATTGGATACAAGATTCATATCGATTGAAATTTTCTCAAACAAAGCAAAAGATCAGTATAATTATTCCGTCCGACAACGAATCGGCGATCCTGAAATGCATAGACACGATAGCCGCAATGACCGATTATCCGTTCTACCAGATCGTGATCGTTACAAAGTCCGATAAAATACAGGCTTTGCAGTCGGAAAAGTTTGCGGCGGAAGTCAAGTTTTGTGCCTATGATAAGCCCTTTAATTTTTCGGATAAATGTAATGAGGGCGCGCGAGCTGCCGACGGAGATATCGTCGTGTTTTATAATGACGATGTTTATCCGTTGCGGCCGGACTGGCTGAAAATTCTCGCGGATACTTTGAGATTGCCGGGTGTCGGCGGCGTATCTCCCGCGTTGCTGAATAAGGACAGGATGACCATCCAATATGCAGGGATGATTTCGGGGACGCCTTTATTGTGCGGTACGCCTTTCGATGGTTTTAATTTTTATGAGATCGAAGGAAATCCTTTTTACCATACGCTGATGCGCGACGTTTCCGTTTTATCGGGGGCATGCTGTGCCTTTGACCGCAATCTGTTTTTGCAGACTCTTTTCAATGCGCAAAACACACCCAACGGCAACTCCGACGTCGAATTGAGTTTTAAACTGATTGAAAAAGGGTATCGATGCGTTTATAATCCGCTTGCGCTCGGAATGCATCTGGGCAACCGTTCATGGGAACCCAAAAAGACAGTGGATAAATCGGATATTTATATGCTCAAAAACTGGGGAAAATATCTTGAAGAGGATATGTATTTTCCCGACGGACTCAAAGAGCTCATGTATGAGACGTTCAGGTTAAAGTATAAAATTTATGGGATAGACAGGCTGGATAAAAAAACGGATAAAGATATACTTTTTGTTGTCAAGGATCTCGATTGCAGGAGTGATTCGGCAGAACTTTTGCTCGTATCTGTGCGCGAAGCTTTGCGGCAGGACCATTTCCCCGTAGTTACTTCCCCCAAAGACGGAGAACTGCGCAAGACGTTTCAGCAAATGGGTGTGACGGTCATCGTGGACGAATGCATGGTCGACGACGGGCGGTTCTGGATCTTTTACCGTTTTGCCAAAAATTTCGACTTGGTTTGCGTCCTGGGGGAGGACGGAAAGAAGATCGTCGGGGGACTGGACGGAAATTTATGCCGCGTGATCTGGTTCAGCACCAAAGATCATGGCGTCAGTGGGACGTTTACGGGCGGAAACATACGCGCGGCGAGCGATCCGAATGAGATCGTGCGCTGTTTTGCCGAGTGCGGCGGCGCCGATCGTCTAAACAAAAAGGCGGACGACTGATCGTCGTCCGCCTGCGGATATCGCATGGATTCAGTTTTGCGCAAACAGTTTTTTGATCATCTGATTGACGTATTGTACGGGGATAAGTTGGATCTTGTCCTCGTATTTTTTTACGCTCTTGAAGTTCTTTGCGGGAAAAACCACCCGTTTGAAGCCCATTTTAATGCATTCGTTCACGCGCTTTTCCGCAAATGTCACGCCGCGCACTTCGCCCGTCAGCCCCACTTCGCCGAATACCGCCGTGTATTTGTCGATGGGTTCGTTTTTGTATCCGCTCGCCAGCGCCGCGCACACCGCTAGATCTACCGCGGGTTCGGAAAGACGGATGCCGCCCATCGCATTCAGATATACGTCCTGATTGAAAAAGGGGAGTCCGCACCGTTTTTCCAGTACGGCGATCAGAAGCACAAGCTTGTTGTAATCGACGCCGAGCGGCATTCTTCTCGGCAGTCCGTAGGCGGTCTTGGCGAGCAGGGTCTGTATCTCCACCATCATGCAGCGGTTGCCCGTTTCCGAGGGGGTGACCACGCTTCCCGCCGCTTCGCCTCTGCTTTCGGAGAGAAAGATGCCCGAATAGTCGGAAACGCCGTAGATGCCCTCGCCCGTCATCTCGAAAACGCCCACTTCCTGCACCGAGCCGAACCTGTTTTTATAGGCGCGCAGGATCTTGAAATTTTCCTCCCGTTCTCCTTCGAAATAGAGGACGGTGTCCATGATGTGTTCGAGGACTTTCGGGCCCGCGAGCGCCCCTTCCTTGGTGACGTGCCCGACGATGAAGAAGGTGATGCCTCGGCTCTTGGCAATGCGCTGTAATTTCCCCGCGCATTCGCGCACCTGTCCCACGGAGCCCGCCGCGGAAGACATTTCGCTCGTGTAGACCGCCTGAATGGAGTCGATGACGACGAACTTTTCGTCGCCGATCGCCTCTTCGATGTCTTCGAGGCAGGTTTCGTTGAGAAGGAGCAGGGAAGAGGAGTCGAGTTTCAGCCGCGAACAGCGCATTTTTACCTGCGAACAGCTTTCCTCGGCGGAGACGTACAGAACGCGGTGCGCCTTGGAAAGGTGCGCGGAGACTTCCGTGAGCAGGGTGCTCTTGCCGATGCCCGGATCCCCGCCGATGAGAATGAGCGAGCCGGGAACGATGCCGCCGCC
>CALVSU010000085.1 GCA_944359385.1 uncultured Clostridia bacterium
GCGCGGGCAAGGACGAATGCGCCCACGCCTTTTTGGCGGAATTGTCTCAGCACGGCGAGCCTGCCCACGTGCCAGACGCCCTCTTTTTCCGCGGGGAAGATGCGGCAGCAGGCGGCGGGGCGGTCGTCTTTATAAAAGACGAGATGTTGCGAAAAGGCGTCCTTCCCGTCGAACTCTTCTTTGAATCCCTGTTCGCGGACGAAGACCTCTTCTCGGACGGCGCGCGCGTCCGCGGAGAGAAAGTCTGTCGCCCGATAGGGAAGGCAGAGGGCTTTTCCCGTCACGGCGGCGGCGATCTTTTCCGCGGCGGCTTCGGGCGTGAGGCGGGAGACGTCGATTTTTGCGGAGAGCATTTCACCGTAATGCGATGCCCGCTCGGCGCTCCTTGCGAGCACCCCCTGCGTGCGGACATTCTGCCCGATGTCTTTTTGCAGCCTTGCTTCCAGCGTCTTATGATCGCACTGCAGGGTAAAGAGAGAAAAATCGAATGCGCGCCCGTCCAGCCGCGAAAGGATCTCTTTGACGATGCTCTCTTCGTGCATGACCCAGCAAAAGAGGACGTTTTCGAAAACGCCGCTGTCGAGGAACCCCGCAAGCACCGCCGCGATGTTGTGCAAAACCATGGCTTTGGTCTTTTCGTTGACGAGGAAGGGAGACATTTCCCATAAATTGTCGCCGTCCGCAAAGGCGCAGGGGGCGAGCTTGTTTTTGAGCGCGCGGGAAACCGTCGTTTTGCCCGCGCCCATCGTTCCGTTTATAAAGATCAGATTCATTTTTTCACCCGTGCAAATTGTAGCACAAACCGCGGCAAAAGTAAACGGCTTTGCGCGGCGCGGAAAAAATGAGCGGAACAGGGAAAACGGCGGACAAGGGGAACAAGGCAGACGCAAGGCAGGCAATGGTACGGAATATAAAGAGGAAACAAGGCAGGCGGGGGGGGCAAGGGAAACAAGCGGGCGGCGTGTTGCATAGTATGGAGTGATTTGTTTTTGGAAGGAGGCGTGCTTTGTATAAGATCATTTCGCCCGAAACGGTTTACATCGCGGAGGGCGTCGTCGTGGAGGACGGGGCAGTGATCTACCCCAACAACACGGTGTCGGGGAGGACCGTCCTGCGCAAGGGGGCGGTGCTGTATCCCAACAACATCGTGGAGGATGCGGATATCGGCGAAGGCGCGGAGGTGACCGCGAGCGTCGTGCGCGGTGCGAAAGTGGGCGCCCGTGCGAAAGTCGGCCCTTTTGCCCATCTGCGCGAAGGCGCGAAAGTGGGAGAGGGGTGCCGCGTGGGCGATTTCGTGGAGATCAAAAACGCGGAGATCGGCGAGGGAACGAAGGTGAGCCACCTCGCGTACATAGGCGACGCGCGTGTGGGCAAGGGGGTGAACGTCGGGTGCGGCGTTGTCTTTTGCAATTATGACGGGAAGCGCAAGCATTTCACGGAAGTGGGTGACGGCGCGTTCATCGGCAGCAATGCCAATCTCGTCGCGCCCGTGAAGGTGGGGGCGCGCGCCTTCATCGCCGCGGGGACGACGGTCACGCGCGACATTCCCGAGGGTGCGTTCGTCATCGGCAGGGTGCGGCAGGAAGAGAGCGAAAAGCTGAGAAAAAAGCGGGAAGAAGCGGCGCGGGAGGGGGAAAATGGGTAATTTTTTCGGAACGGACGGCATCCGCGGCGTGGTGGGCGAAGATCTCACGTCGCGCACGGCGTTCGCGCTGGGCAACGCCCTGACGCGGCTGAAACAGGACCCCAAAGTCATTCTGGGCAGAGACACGCGCGCCTCTTCGGATATGCTTTCCCTCGCGCTCGCTGCGGGGGTCACGGCGGGCGGCGGGGACGTCTATGACGCGGGCGTGATCCCGACGGCGGCGGTCTCCTTTTTCGTGCGCAGGGAAAAGGCGGATTTCGGCGTCGTGGTGAGCGCGTCGCACAATCCCGCGAAATTCAACGGGCTCAAAGTGTTCGACGAAGAGGGGCACAAGCTCTCCGAAAAGTCGGAAAAGCGCGCGGAAAAATATTTCAACGACTATACGTATGCGGGGCCGCTTTCCGTCGGAAGATTTTATCCGCTCGAAAGCGCGGGGGAATATGCCGCGTATCTTGCGGCGAGCTGTACGCGTTCCCTGCGCGGAAAAAAATTCGTGCTCGACTGCGCCAACGGCGCGGCGGAAAAGATCGCGCCCGAAGTGTTCCGCAGGCTGGGCGCCGAGGTCGTCGTCATCGGCGCGGAATCGGACGGGCAGAACATCAACGAGGGGTGCGGCGCCCTGCACCCCGAAAAGCTGCGCGCGCTCACCCTTTCGTCGGGCGCGGACGCGGGCTTTTGTTATGACGGCGACGCCGACAGGCTGATCGCCTGCGATGAAAAGGGCGAACTTGTGGACGGCGACAAGATCCTGTGTATTTTCGCGCTTTCTCTGAAAAGGAAAGGCGCTTTGCGCGAAAAGACGGTCGTCGGCACGACGCACACGAATACGGGCGCCGAGCAGTACCTCGCGCGGGCGGGCATAAAGCTCATCCGCACGGACATCGGCGACAAATACGTCGCCGAAGCGATGCGCCGAAGCGGCGCACAGGTGGGCGGCGAGCAATCGGGGCACGTCATCCTCGCGGACTACGCCGAAACGGGCGACGGGATCCTTACTTCGGTCAAACTTGCCGAACGCATCGCGGAAAAACGTCTTTCCCGCCTTGCGGACATAAAACTTTTCCCGCAGTACAACGCCAGCGTGAAGGTGAAAGACAAAGTGCGCGTGCTCGGCGACGAACACCTGCGCGATTTTATCGACGCGGCGCGGCAGGGCGTGGCGCGGCTGGTGGTGCGCGCGTCGGGGACCGAGCCCGTCATCCGCATTTTTGCCGAGGCGGAAAAGCGCAGGGACGCCAGGGCGGCGGTCGAAGCGGTCAGGGCGGAGATCGCGTCCTGCGAAGGAGGCTGATATGTGCGGGATCATCGGCTGCGTGAGCGACAAAGACTGCTGCGGCGCTCTCTATGACGGGCTCAAACGTCTGGAATACCGCGGTTACGATTCGGCGGGCATCGCCGTGCTCGGAAAAACGCTTTCCGTCTGCAAGAAAAAGGGGGGCGTATCCAATCTTTCGGGCTTCTATGCGGCGGGCGGAACGGGTATCGGGCATACCCGCTGGGCGACGCACGGCGCGCCTTCGGACGCGAACGCCCACCCGCACACGAGCGGAGGGTTTGCGCTCGTGCACAACGGGATCGTGGAAAATTATGCCGCGCTCAAAGAGGAGCTGGAAGGGGAAGGGGAAGTCTTTTCTTCGGAAACGGACAGCGAGGTCATCGTAAAGCTCATCGCGCGGTATTTCGAAGGGGATTTTCTCGGCGCGGTGGCGCGCGCCGTCGGAAGGCTGGAAGGCTCCTACGCGATCGCGGTCATCTGCGAAAAATTCCCCGGCGAGCTTGTCGCCGCAAAAAAGAAAAGCCCGCTCGTGGCGGGCGAAGGGCGGGGCGGATTGTTCGTGTGCAGCGATATCCCCGCGCTTTCGGGCATTGCCGACTATATCGCCAAGGCGGAAGACGGCGAATTTGTGCACATCGCAAAGGGTGAGATCAATTTTTACGATCGGGCGCTCCGCCCCCTTTCCAAGACTTTTTTCCGCACGCAGGAAGAACTGCGCGGCGCGGCGGTCGCGGGCGGCGGGTATTTCATGCGCGCGGAGATCGCCGAGATCCCGCGCGCCCTGTCCGACACCCTTTCTTCTCTCGAAGACAAGGATTTTGCGCCCTGCGCGCGCATTTTGCGCGGCGCAAAGCGGATGTTTGCCGTCGCCTGCGGCACGGCGTATCACAGCGCGCTCGTCTTCCGCGACACCGTCGAACGGGAAGCGGGCATCCCCGTCGTCTGCCATACGGCGGGGGAATTCCGCTACCGCCCCGCGCTTGTCGGGCCGCAGGACGTCGTCGTCGCCGTCAGCCAGAGCGGCGAAACGGCGGACACCCTCGAAGCGGCGTATCTCGCCCGTTCGCGCGGCGCGTTCGTGATCGCCGTCACCAACATCGGTTCGTCCACCCTCGCCGCCGCGGCGGATTTTACCCTCGTCATGCGCGCGGGGGCGGAGATCGCCGTCGCCGCCACCAAGAGCTACAACTGTCAGCTCCTGTGTCTTCTGTATCTCGCGGCACAGCTCGTGTTTTTCAAGAAAGACCGCTTTCCCGACTGGTTCTCCGCTCTTTCTTCCCTTGCGGAAGGCGCGTCGGCGGCGATGGACTGCTTTTCGGAGACAGACCGTCTCGCCGATTGTCTCAAAAAGGCGCGCGCCATATATTATCTGGGCAGGGGGACCGACCTTTGCACCGCGCGCGAGGGCGCGCTCAAAGTCAAAGAGATCGCCTGCGTGTTCGCGGAAGGGTACCCCGCGGGCGAACTCAAACACGGCTCCCTCGCGCTCGTCGAAGAGGGATTTCCCGTCATCTGCGTCTCCACGCAGAAAAATCTGCTCAAAAAGAGCGAAAACGCACTCGCGGAAGTGCGTTCGCGCGGCGGGTTCTGCGTCCTCTTTTCGCAGTACCGCGAAGCGCTCGCGGACTCCTGCGCGCAGTTTTCCTGCCTTCTTCCGATTCTTCCCGAGCCGCTCATGCCCGTCGTCTCCGTCATTCCCTTGCAGTATTTTGCCTATAAGATGTGCATCGAGCGCGGGCTGGATCCCGACAAGCCGCGCAACCTCGCCAAGAGCGTCACCGTCGAATAGACGCGCCGCTTTTTACGGACCGCCGCGCACCCGCAGACGCGCCATTTCTGCGCAATTTCCTTAAAGGCAAACAGGCGCCCGACTGCCATAGTGCAGTCGGGCGCCTGTTTGCGTAAAGGGCGTCATATCCCTGCCGAGTGAGGTGCGCTCGGAAAGTGCGGAATTTCCCCGTCAGGCGAGGTATGTTTTCAGCCGTTTTTCGTAGTCCTGCTCCATGCCGAGCAGTTCTTCCGCGAGCTTTCTCACTTCGGGATCGCAGTTCTCGTCGCAGTCGCTCATCGAGCGCATGAGCGCGGTGATGCCCATGACCGTTCCCTGCGTCATCATCTCCGCGACGTGTTCGCGCGAGCCGTCTTTGAGGGTGCTCATCTTGATGGAGCCCCACATCATCGCCTTTTTGAAGGGACCGGGCTCTTTGAGTTCCATGCCTTCGTTTCTGGCGAGCACGGCGGCTTTGCCCGAAATGCGTTCGTAGCCGTCGTGCATTTTTTTCAATTCTTCGCACATCGCCTCGTCTTGCGTTTCGGGCAGGATGTCTGAAATGGATTCGAGCGCGTAGTGGGTGTTCCGATAGATCTCCGCGAGCAGTTCGCTGTCTTTTTTGATGTCTGCCATAGTTTCCTCCTCTTTGAAAGTTTGCGCAAAATCGGGCAAGAGTATTCCCGCGCATGAAAAGGAAGGGCGTAAACGGGAAAAAGACGTGCGGACAAAAGCGAATGAGCGGAAAATGGGGTAGATAGGGGGCAGGAAAGTCATATCGGCGGAAGGAGGAAAGAAAAGGGGCGCAAAAAAGTCATATCGGCGGAAAAAAGGAAGAAAAGACGTGCGGCGCGCAAAAAAACGCTTGACATTTTTTTTTGTATATGTTAAATTTGAATCCGAGCCGCTCGGAGCGGGCTTTATAAGCGCGCGTTTTTCGCGCCGCCTTGGCACACGGCGAGACTGGTCAGAGGAGGTAAAAAATTTTGTACGCTATCATCGAAAACGGGAACAAACAGTATAAGGTTTCCGAAGGCGACGTCGTGCGCGTTGAAAAACTCAACGCAAATGTCGGCGACAGCGTCGAATTTTCCGTCGTGATGGTTGCCGACGACAACGGCATCAAATGCGGCGCGGACGTTCAGAACGCGAAAGTCAGCGGCAAGGTCGAAGCGCAGGACAAGTTCAAAAAGATCGTCGTCTTCAAGTACAAAGCGAAGAAGAACGAGCGTAAAAAGCAGGGTCACCGTCAGCCTTTCACGCAAGTCAAGATCGAAAAGATCTCGCTGTAACGCGCAACGCGCCCTCGGGCGCAGGGTGAACATTTCAGAAAAGGAGAAAAATAACTATGATCTTCATCAGTTTATTTGCTCATAAGAAAGGGACGGGCTCTTCGCACAACGGTCGCGACAGCGAGGCGAAGCGTCTCGGCGTCAAACGCTCGGACGGGCAGGAAGTGCTTGCAGGCAACATTCTCGTTCGTCAGCGCGGCACCAAGTTCCATCCCGGCAACAACGTCGGCATCGGCAAAGACGATACGCTCTTTGCCCTGATCGACGGCGTCGTCAAGTTCGAAAGACTGGGCAAAGACAGAAAACAGGTCAGCGTCTACAAAGCGCAGTGACCTGACGCGCGCAGATCCGCGCGCCGAAAAAAGAAAAGGCAAGCCGCCCGCACGGAATCGTGCGGGCGGCTTTTCGATATGAATGAAGATCGCGCCGCTCGGTATGCCGGGGGATCGCCGAAGAAGAATAAAAAGCCGCGCGTCGCAAAGTTTTGCGACGCGCGGCTTGATCTTTGCGATAATCTGTGCCGGAATTTATGAAAAACAGCAAAAGAGTTCTGCTGTTCGGACAAAAAGGTCTCTGCCGTTCGGAAAAGGGGGTCAGTTTTCGGGCGGAGCGCCGTCTTTTTTGTTTTTCTTGTTTCTGTTCATTTGCCGCAGCGTATTTTCGGTGCCGTCGATGCGGGAGATGACGGATCTCACGTCGATCTCCGCGCCGTCCTCGTCTTTTACGGGCGGGCGGTAAAACTCCTTTTTTCTGAAACTGCGCACGGTGTAGTCGAACAGCTCCGCCAGCACGTTGACAAACAGGCTCCATATGAGAAAAGGCACCGAAATGGCGGACATGATGAGGGAGAAGGCGTTGGTATTCTGTACCGCCGAAAAAACGAGGGCAATGGTGATCGCCGAAGCGATGAGCTGAAACAGATATTTTGCCATTTTCAGGAAACGGTGGATCTTCGGCCGTTTTTTATCTTTTAAGTTGATGCGGTAACTTACGCAGGTTATGACGATGTTCAGGGCAAGAGCCGAACCGATCAGACACAGCAGGATCCCGCCGATGCGGCTGTCCTCATAGTTGCGGTAATAGTAGATGGCGTACACCGTATAAGCGGCATATCCCGAAAGAAAAATGCAGCTCAGAATGAACCTGGAGAGTTTTAAACGCTTCGATATGTTCATGGTGATTCTATGATACACGCAAATAAAAGATTTTGCAATCGATTTTGCCTTTATATGTAAAAAAGACCGTATTTATGAAAGAATACCTCTATTTTTTGCGCAAATGCGGCAAAAAGCGCTTTCTTTTTGCGCGCGTATGTTATATAATAAAAAAAGCATTGCGGAAACAGCGGTTTTTCGCGGTATGCGGCTTCGGGCGCATACGGAACAGGCCGGAAAGAGACGGAAGGAATCTATGGGAAAAAGGGTAAAAT
>CALVSU010000086.1 GCA_944359385.1 uncultured Clostridia bacterium
ACCGCTCCTTGTCGATCGTGCGGGTTTCGGACATTTTGCTTTAAAACAAAGAAAGCGCCTTCCGGACGGAAGGCGCTTTCTTTTATGCAAAAATCGTCAGATCTTTTGCGATGATGACAGTGATGAGGTCGACGAAGAAGAAAATGATTTCGCCGATGAGCAGGAGCTGCAGGATGCCCATGAACCAGTGTCCTCTGGATATGCGGGTAATGCCGCCGAGCAGCCAGCTGGTCACGGGAATGATCGCAAGGATGATGTTGAGCAGCCAAGGGAGACCGAGATTGAGATACCCTCTTTTGGATTTAGCCATAAAAACCTCCTTATGCATATAACGGCGGGTCTTTCCGCCGATATTTTGTATGATTCATTATAGCGCCGATGCCTCTTTTTGTCAATCGTTTGCCGAAAAAGAAGGGAAGAGGCAACTCTTTTTGTGCGTGCTGGAAAAAGATTTGACAATTTTTTGTCAAAAGCATATAATAAAATCAAGACAAAAGTCGATTCGGTCATGCCGGACGGGCATGCGGATTATATACGGTCTCTAATTGCGGGGGAAGGGAAGTAAACCCTCTTTCCCGTTTTTTTCTACAAACAGGAACGCCGTTTTGCGGCAAAGGAGTCGTGTTTTATGAAAGTACCCGAAATATTCGGCGAAAACGTGTTCAATCTGCAGGTGATGCAGGACAAACTTCCCAAGGAAGTTTTCAAATCCCTCAAAGAGACCATCGACAAGGGGACGCCGCTCGACGCAGGCATCGCGGGCATCGTCGCGAACGCGATGAAAGACTGGGCGGTGGAAAAGGGTGCGACGCACTATACGCACTGGTTCCAGCCGATGACGGGCATCACCGCCGAAAAGCACGATTCCTTCATCTCTCCCACGAAAGACGGAAAGGTCATCATGGAGTTTTCGGGCAAAGAGCTGGTCGTGGGTGAGTCGGACGCGTCGTCTTTCCCCTCGGGCGGGGTGCGCGCCACATTTGAGGCGCGCGGCTATACCGCATGGGATCCGACCTCTTTTGCATTCATCAAGGACGGAACGCTCTGCATTCCGACCACTTTCTTTTCTTACAGCGGGGAAGTGCTGGACAAAAAGACGCCGCTTCTGCGCAGTATGCGCGCGCTGAACGAACAGGCGCTCCGCATCCTCAGATTGTTCGGGAACACTTCCGTCAAACGCGTTTTTCCCACGGTCGGCGCGGAACAGGAGTATTTCCTCATCGACAGGAAAATGTACGACGCGCGCAAAGATCTCGTGTTTTCGGGCAGGACGCTGTTCGGCGCAAAGGCGCCGAAAGGGCAGGAGCTGGAAGATCATTATTTCGGACCGATCAAACTGCGTGTGAGCGAATTTATGAAAGACCTCGACGTGGAGCTTTGGAAACTCGGCATTTTCGCCAAGACCAAGCACAACGAGGTCGCGCCTTCACAGCATGAACTCGCGCCTATCTTCACCGTTACCAACCTCGCGTCCGACCAGAACCAGCTCATCATGGAAACGATGAAAAAGGTCGCAAGCCGTCACGGGCTGTATTGCCTTCTGCACGAAAAACCTTTCGAGGGGATCAACGGCTCGGGCAAGCACAACAACTGGTCCTTGAGCACGGATAAAGGGGGCAATCTTCTCGACCCCGGTTCCACGCCCGCCGAAAACGGGCAGTTCATGCTCTTTTTGATGGCGGTCGTCAAGGCGGTGGACGAATATCAGGATCTTTTGCGACTGACGGTGACGAGTGCCGGCAACGATCACAGACTGGGCGCGAACGAAGCACCGCCCGCGATCGTGTCCATTTACCTCGGGGAAGAGCTCACCGAAGTCATCGACGCGCTCGAACACGACGCAAAATACAAGGGCAAGAGCAAACAGATCATGAAACTCGGGGTGGATACGCTTCCCGAGCTTCCCAAGGACACGACGGATCGCAACCGCACTTCGCCTTTTGCGTTTACGGGCAATAAATTCGAGTTCCGTATGCTCGGTTCCACGTTCTCCATTGCGGGACCGAACATCATCGTCAACACGATCGTCGCGGATGAACTGCGGCAGTTTGCCGACGAACTGGAAAAAGCGCCCGACTTCAACGCCGCTCTGCACGATCTTATCGTGCGCACGATCAAAGAGCATAAGCGCATCATCTATAACGGAAACAACTATTCCGAAGAATGGAAAAAAGAGGCGGAAAGGCGAGGTCTTCTCAACCTGAAAAACAGCGCCGAGGCGCTCCCGTACTTTGCGGCGAAAAAGAATATCGAGCTTTTCGAGCGCAACAAGGTGTTCACGGAACGCGAAGTCCGCTCGCGCATGGAGATCATGCTGGACAATTACAGCAAGGTCCTCACTATCGAGGCGCTCACGATGATCGAAATGGGCAGGCAGGATATTTATCCCGCAGTCAATGCCTATATCGCGGAGCTTTGCGGTGTGATCGAACACAAGAGGGAGGTCACCGCAAAGATGGATATTTCTGCGGAAAAGGAAGTCGTCGAGAGACTGAGTGCGGCAAATTCGGCGATGTACGGCTCCGCGCAGGAGATCGAAGGGCTGGTCGCCGAGGCGAAACGTATAACCGACACGGAGAAGCAGGCGAAGTTTTTTGCGGACAAAGTCATTCCCGCCATGGAAAAAATGCGCGCTTTCGCCGACGAAATGGAAGGATACACGGCTAAGAAATACTGGCCGTTCCCCACATACGGCGACATACTTTTCAGCGTTTGACACATCTTTTTTGCGGTGTGCAGACAGACGCGCGATTCTTTGAGATGTTGCGGAGGAGGGCGCGGAGCGAGACTGCTTCGCCGGATGACGATCGTTTTGCGGTCGGTTGACAACGATAAAACAGAGCCCCCGCGGCGCAAAATGCTTTGCGCCGCGGGGGCTTAATTTATTCTTATAGGGGCTATTCAAAATCGTGAAAAAACGCATTGATCGTCCTTGCTTGACCGTAAAAAGGCGGCGCTGTATAATAAAGAGGAATTTTGCGGCGCGGGGGCGCGGCAAGGGGCGTCATTCTTCTCGGAAAGCAAAAAATGCGGCGAAAGTTTGCGATTTTATGCTTTTATCGCTTTTCAATGTGCGAAAAATAAGGTATAATATATTCTGTAAGAAAAGGGGCTTTCCGCCGATGCGGAAGGCGCCGTTACGGAAATATGTTTTAAGAGAGGAACGCAACATGTTAACAGCTATCGTCGGTATCAACTGGGGTGACGAAGGCAAGGGCAGGATGGTCGATCTTTTGTCCAAGGACTATGACGTTGTCTGCCGTTATCAGGGGGGCAACAATGCCGGGCATACGGTCATCAACGAGCGCGGCAAGTTCATTCTCAACCTTCTTCCTTCGGGCATACTCAGAGAGGGCGTAGTCTGCGTCATGGGGCCCGGCATGGTCATCGACATCAAGCACCTTGCGGGGGAAATGGCGCGCCTGCGCGAAGCGGGTATCCGCATTTCGCCCGAAAACCTCAAGATTTCCGACAGAGCCGTCATCACGATGCCTTATAACGTCGCGCAGGATTGCCTGGAAGAGGCACGCCTCGCCGACAAGAAGTTCGGTTCCACCAAGCGCGGGATCGCGCCCGTTTACGCGGACAAATACCTCAAAAAGGCGTTCCGCATGGGCGAGCTGAAAAATCTTTCCCTGCTTGAAAAGCGCCTTCCCGATATCGTGGAATGGAAAAATCTCACGATCGTAAACGCATACGGCGCGGAAGCGGTGAAAACCGATGATATGCTCGCATATTTCAAAGAGTACGGCGAGCCGCTCAAAGATTACATCTGCGACACGGGTCTGTATCTCAACGAAGCGCATAAGGCGGGCAAAAAGATCATGCTCGAAGCGCAGCTCGGCGCTCTTCGCGACATCGATTACGGCATTTATCCGTACACCTCGTCTTCCAACAATATCGCGGCATACGGTCCGATCGGCGCGGGGGTGCCCAACCTGAAACTCGACAAGACGATCGGCATCATGAAGGCGTATTCTTCCTGTGTGGGAGAGGGACCCTTTACCTGCGAATATTTTGGGGAGAAAGCGGAAAAACTCAGGGCTGCGGGCGGCGAGTACGGCGCGGCGACGGGCAGACCGAGAAGGGTCGGACCTTTCGACGTGGTCGCTTCGAAATACGGTATCCGCTGTCAGGGCGCCGACGAGATCGCGCTCACTAAATTAGATATCCTTTCCGGTCATGACGAGATCGAGGTCTGCGTCGCTTACGAACTGGACGGGAAAGAGATCACGGAATTTCCCTTTACCGATGTGCTGGACGAGTGCAAACCCGTCTTCAAAAAGGTCAAAGGCTGGAATAAAGATATTTCCAAATGCCGCAGGAAGGAAGACCTGCCTCAGGAAGCGCTCGATTACATCCGCTTTATCGAAAAAGCGTGCGAATGCAAAGTGAGGTATGTCTCCGTCGGCGCGGAACGCGACGCATACGTAGAACTTTGACGTGCGGCGCGCGGTTTCGCGCGGATAACAACGTATACGATTTTTCTGACAGCGGCGTTTGCGTGCGCCGCTGTCTTCTTTTTGCGCAGACTTTGTTTCGTATTGTACGGACAAATATTTTTCGCGAAGACGGCGGGATCGGTTTTACCGATCGCGCCGTCGTTTTTTATGAAACGGCATTTCGAACTTCTGACTGCGGCGTTTTTATGGCGCGGCGTAAGTTTTCCGTATCTTCGGGCGGCGTTTTTTCATGGGTGCAGGGAAAGAAAATATTTGCGAGGGCATGGATCATGCTAAAAAAATTTGTGAAAATGCACGGGGCAGGCAACGATTACATTTATTTTGACTGTCTCGGGGAAGAGCTTACGGATCCTGTTTCTGCGGCGGTGCGGCTTTCGGACAGGCACAAAGGCATCGGCGGGGACGGCATCGTGATGATCTGTCACAGCGACGTCGCGGACGCGAAAATGCGTATGTTCAATGCGGACGGAAGCGAAGGAAAAATGTGCGGGAACGCCATTCGCTGTGTCGGCAAATATCTTTTCGATAGCGGCATCGTACAAAAAAAAGAAGTGAAGATCGAAACGCTTTCGGGCGTCAAGGAACTGCTCCTGCACGCAGAGGGCGGCAAGGTCCGTTCGGTACGCGTGGATATGGGAAAGGCCGTGTTTTCTCCCGCCGCCGTGCCCGTACTGTATGAGGGGGAGAAGATGGTCGGCGCGCCCGTATGTATCGGCGGGAAGGAATATGAGATCACCTGCGTTTCGATGGGCAATCCGCATTGTGTCGTTTTTGAAGATCCCGACGGTCTGGAACTGCAAAAGATCGGCCCGCTTTTCGAGAACGCGCCTATCTTTCCCGAACGCGTGAACACGGAGTTTGTCAAAAAGACAGGGGAGAATGCCCTTGCCATGCGCGTGTGGGAGCGCGGGAGCGGGGAGACGATGGCTTGCGGCACGGGCGCCTGTGCGGCGGCCGCGGCGGCGGTCGCGCTCGGATTGTGCGGGGCTGGCGAAGAGATCTCCGTCGCGCTCCGCGGCGGCACGCTCACGATTTGCGTGGGTGATACCGTATATATGACGGGGCCTGCGGAGACGGTCTTCACGGGCGAGGTCGAACTATAAAATTTTAACCGCATGGAAAAGCGGAAGTCGGGAGGAAGGTTTATGACGAAGTATATTTTTGTGACGGGCGGCGTCGTTTCAGGGCTCGGGAAAGGGATCACGGCGGCAAGTCTCGGGCGGCTTTTAAAAGCGCGCGGATACAAGGTCGCGGCGCAGAAGCTCGACCCGTATATCAACATAGACCCGGGCACGATGAGCCCTTATCAGCACGGCGAAGTGTTCGTGACGGAAGACGGCGCGGAGACCGACCTCGACCTCGGGCATTACGAACGTTTTATAGACGAAAATCTCAATAAATATTCCAACCTGACGACGGGAAAGGTGTACTGGAACGTTCTCAACAAGGAGCGCAACGGCGAATATCTCGGGCAGACGGTGCAGGTCATTCCGCACATCACCAACGAGATCAAGACGTTTATTTACAACGTCGGCAAAACGGGCGGCGCGGACGTCGTGATCACGGAGATCGGCGGGACGATCGGAGACATCGAAAGCCAGCCGTTCATCGAAGCGATCCGTCAGGTCAGCATGGAGGCGGGGCGCGGGAACTGTTGTTTTATCCACGTGACCCTCGTTCCGTACATCTCGGGGTCGTGCGAATTCAAATCCAAGCCCACACAGCACTCCGTCAAAGAATTGCAGGGTCTGGGCATTGCGCCGGACATCATCGTCGCGCGCGTAGACGAGCCGCTTCCCGTTGACGTGAAAGAAAAGATCGCCATGTTCTGCAACGTCGGCAAAGACTGTGTCATCGAGAACATGACGCTGCCGAATCTCTATGAAGCGCCCGTCATGCTGGAAAAGTCGAACCTCTCTTCCGTCGTATGCCGCATTCTGGGGCTGGATCCGCGCACGATCGACATGAAGGAATGGGAGGAAATGCTTGCGCGGGCAAACGGCAGGAAAAAACGGGTGAAGATCGCCCTTTGCGGCAAATATGTCCGACTGCACGACGCGTATCTTTCCGTCGCGGAAGCACTCGCGCACGCGGGGTTTGAAAAAGCGGCGAAGGTGGATATCGACTGGGTAGACACCGAAACGCTGACGGATGAAAATGCTCCCGCGCTTTTGGGAGGGGCGGACGGCATTCTTGTTCCCGGCGGATTCGGCGGCAGGGGGATCGAAGGCAAGATCGCCGCGGCGAAATACGCGCGGGAAAACGGTGTGCCGTATCTGGGCATTTGTCTCGGTATGCAGGTGGCGGCGATCGAATTTGCGCGCAATGTGCTCGGATATGCGGACGCGAACTCTTCCGAGTTCGATCGCGATACGGCGCATCCCGTCATAGACATCATGCCCGACCAGCTGGGCGTAAAAATGGGCGGCACTATGCGACTGGGGGCTTATCCCTGCAAGATCGCGGAAAACACGAAACTCAGAGCCGCATACGGCGTTGAGGAGATCTCGGAGAGACACCGCCACAGATTCGAGTTCAATAACGAATACCGCAGTGCGTTCGAAAGGGCGGGCATGAAGCTGAGCGGTCTTTCGCCGAGCGGAGAGCTCGTGGAAGCGGTGGAGCTTACAGACGCGGATTTTTATGTCGGCGTGCAGTTTCACCCCGAGTTCAAATCCCGCCCGAACGCGGCGCACCCGCTTTTCCGCGAATTTGTGGCGGCGGCTTTGCGCCGCGCGAAAGCGCAGGACCGAAACGACAGATGAACGTATTGGGCTGTCCGCCGGGATGCGGGGTGTGTGCTTCACAAAATAAAACAAGGATCGAGTTAAATTGCCGCCGTTTTCGGCAGGAGGTAAATTGCGTTGAAACCAAATCTTCATTATACGGAGCTGAATGAAAGCTATCTTTTTTCTACGGTCGCGGCGAAGGTCGC
>CALVSU010000087.1 GCA_944359385.1 uncultured Clostridia bacterium
GGCGGCTTCTCACCGAAGGGGTAAAAAAGCGGCTGGACGCCGACGCGCCCTTAGGTTTTCTTCTTTCGGGCGGGCTGCGGGAGGCGGCGGAATACATCGGCAGCGAGCACACGGAGATCATCATCACGAAACAGGACGTGCTCGACGCGCTCGAAACGGTAGTAGAGACGCTTGCGACTTTCGATATCACCACCGTGCGCGCTTCTGTCGGTATGTATCTCATCTGCAAGAAGATCCACGCCTGTTCGGACGTTCGGGTGCTTCTGACGGGGGAGATCTCGGACGAACTTTTCGGATACAAATACACCGACTTTGCTCCTTCCGCTGACGCGTTTCAGAAGGAATCGCAAAAGCGGGTGCGGGAACTGCATATGTATGACGTCCTGCGCGCGGACAGGTGCATTTCGGTCAATTCCATGGAAGCGCGGGTGCCCTTCGGCGATCTCGCTTTCGTCGATTACGTCATGCGCACCGACCCCGCAAAGAAAATGAACGTTTACGGCAAAGGAAAATATCTCCTGCGCAAAGCGTTCGAAGGGGATTATCTCCCCGAGAGCATACTCTGGCGGGAAAAAGCGGCGTTTTCGGACGCCGTAGGGCATTCGATGGTGGATGACATCAAGGCGTTTGCCGAAGAAAAATACGGCGGCGACTGGAAGGAGCAGACAAAAAAATACGCATACCATGCCCGCCCGTTTACGAAAGAGAGCCTGCTTTACCGCGAACTTTTCGAAAAATTTTATCCCGGTCAGGCGAAAATGATCAAGGCGTTCTGGATGCCCAACAAAAAGTGGGAGGGGTGCAACGTGAACGACCCGTCCGCCCGCGTCTTGTCCAACTACGGCGACAGCGGCAAATAACGTCTGCATTCGGTCCCTCGGCGAGGACAAGGGATGAAAATTTCAGCGGCAGATCATGTTTGCGTCGTTTTTTCGGCAAGGAAAAAATGCGGTGAGATCGTTGCATATCAAACAAGCCCCCGCCTTGCGGCATATGCCGCAAGGCGGGGGCTTATGTTTTACGCGGCGGGTCCGTTCGCGGGAACGCGCCGCAAAATTTACTGTTTTTCCGTGCGCAGGCGGCGGCTCAGAAAATGCCGCTTCCGTCGGCGATGTCCCCTTCGGGCGCGAGGAGCCTGAGGTTGCCCGCTTCGTCCTCCGCGCACAGGATCATGCCTTCGCTGAGGATGCCGCGCAGTTTTGCGGGCTTGAGGTTTGTGATCATCACGACTTTTTTGCCGACCATCTCTTCGGGGGAATAGAATTTTGCGATGCCGCTGACCACCGTGCGCGTTTCCTCTCCGATCTTCACAGTCGATTTTAAGAGTTTGTCGCTCTTTTCCACCTTTTCGCAGGCGATGACTTTTGCGATCTGCATTTTTACCTTTGCGAAATCGTCGATAGAGATCTCCGCGGGGTATGCGGGCTCGTGCGCTTTTGCTTCGGGTTTCTTGTCGCCCGCTTTTGCGTCCGCTTTCTGTTCCTGCGCCTTTGCCGTGCCCTGCGCATCGGCGTGCATCGCCTCGTACTGCGCCTCGACGTCTTTATAATTTCTGCGCGCGAAGAGGTGTTCTTCCGTCGCGGCGACCGTGGTGCCGTCTTCGATCAGTCCGAACGTGCCGAGCGCGTCATAGGGGCGCAGGGGGGATGCGAACTGTTTTGCGATCTTTTCCGCCGTTTCGGGCATGAAGGGCTGCAGGAGGGAAGCGGCGATCATGATGCTCTCCGAGAGGTTGTATAAGACGGTGGACAGCCTGTCTTTTTTGGATTCGTCTTTTGCGAGGATCCAGGGCGCCGTCTCGTCGATGTACTTGTTGCAGCGGCGCAGGAAGGAGAAGATCTCGCCGAGCGCGTCGGAAATTTTGAACTCGTCCATCTTCGCGGCGACTTTGCCGCAGAGCGCCGTCGCCATTGCGCGCACTTCGCCGTCGACGGGTTCTGCCGCGCCTTTGTCGGAGAGAACGCCCCCGAAATACTTCTTGCTCATCGCCGCCGTGCGGGAAACGAGGTTGCCGAGGTTGTTGGCAAGGTCCGCGTTCACGCGTTCGGTCAGCACTTCCCAGGTGATGTTGCCGTCGTTGTCGAAGGGCATATCGTTGAGCACGAAGTAGCGCACCGCGTCCACGCCGAAAACGCTGACCAGTTCGTCGGCGTAAATGACGTTTCCGCGCGATTTGCTCATTTTGCTGCCGTCCATGAGCAGCCACGGGTGGCCGAACACCCGTTTGGGCAGGGGAAGCCCGAGCGCCATCAGGAAGATCGGCCAGTAAATGGTATGGAAACGGATGATGTCTTTGCCGATGACGTGCACGTCCGCGGGCCAGTATTTCTTGAAAAGTTCGCCCGAATCGCCGTCCGCGTCGTAGCCGAGCCCCGTGATGTAGTTCGTCAGCGCGTCCAGCCAGACGTAAACGACGTGGCGCTCGTCAAAACCGACGGGAATGCCCCACTTGAAAGAGGTGCGCGAAACGCACAGATCCTGCAAACCGGGTTTCAGAAAGTTATTGACCATTTCGTTTTTGCGCGAAACGGGGGTGATGAACTCGGGATGCTCGTCGTAATACTGCATGAGGCGGTCGGCGTATTTGCTCATTCTGAAAAAATACGCCTCTTCCTTTGCGGGTTTTACTTCTCTGCCGCAGTCGGGGCATTTGCCGTCTTTGAGCTGAGAGGGGGTCCAAAACGCCTCGCAGGGGGTGCAATACATCCCTTCGTAAGTCCCTTTATAGATGTCGCCCTGTTCGTAGAGCTTCTGAAAGATCTTCTGCACCTGTTTTTCGTGGTCCTTATCGGTGGTGCGGATGAACTTGTCGTAGGAAACGTTCATCAGATCCCAGATCTTTCTGATCTCTCCCGCGACGCCGTCGACGAACTGCTTGGGCGTCACGCCTGCCGCCGCGGCTTTCTCTTCGATCTTCTGGCCATGCTCGTCGGTGCCTGTCTGAAAGCGCACGTCGAAGCCTTGGTTGCGCTTGAACCTTGCGATCGCGTCCGTCAGCACGATCTCGTAGGTGTTGCCGATGTGCGGCTTGCCCGAGGTGTAGGCGATCGCCGTCGTGATATAGTAGGGTGTTTTCTCTTTCATGATACCTGCCTTTCGCCGCCTTGTGCGGCGGAACGGTGCATATTTCTTGTATTTGTACCATTATAGCGCATTTTCGGCGCGTTGTAAACAAATTTGCTTCTCCTTGTGCCTGTCTGACGCTTTTTTTGCGATTTGCGGGAGAGGGGTTCTGTTTGGGCGGCGGGCGGCATAAGATACCCGAAAGGGGACAAGTTTCATGAATGTTTTGTTTGTCTGCGTCTTTCTCGTTTCGTCTGCGGCGGTGCTGATCGCGGAGCCCGCCGATTTTCTGCCCGCGCTTTTGTCGGGTGCGGAAAACGCCCTCACGCTCGGCGTCACGCTCGCCGCCGTCTATACCGTCTGGCTCGGCTTTCTGAAGATCGCCGAGGACGCGGGGCTGACCCGTTTTCTCGCGCGCGGGCTGCGCCCGCTCACCTCCCGCCTGTTCCGCACGAGGGGGGAGCGGGAACTCGGTTACATCGCCGTCAATCTCTCCGCGAATATGCTCGGCATGGGCGGCGCGGCGACGCCTGCGGGCATCTCCGCGATGAACCTGCTCGACGCGGCGGAAAACCGCGACTATGCGCAGGCGATGCTGTTTGTCGTCAACTGCGTGAGCGTACAGCTTTTGCCCACGACTGTCATTTCCCTGCGCGAAAAATACGGCTCGTCGTCCTCCTACGACGTGATCCTTCCCGTCCTGCTCTCGTCCGCGCTCGCGCTCGTGGTCGGGGCGTTGCTCGTGCGGCTGATCTTAGGGAGAAAAAGATGATCGCCGCCTATATCCTTCCCGCCGTCTTTATGGCGGTCATTCTGTTCGCGTCGGTTCGCAAAGTCAGGGTATACGACAGCTTCGCCGAAGGCATCAAGGGTGCGCTCCCGCTCGTCTTTTCCCTCTTCCCTTACATCGCCGCCATTATGATCTTGTCTTCCCTGTTCGAAGCGAGCGGGCTTTCCGCCGCGCTCGAACGCGCGCTCGCGCCCGCCTTTTCCTTTCTGGGCATTCCGCCCGAGATCTCGTCGCTCGTGCTGATCAAGCCCTTTTCGGGCAGCGGTTCGGCGGCGCTTTTGTCGGAGATCTTCGCCGAATACGGCGCCGATTCGTACATCGCCCGCTGTGCGAGCGTCGTCTACGCGTCGGGGGAGACGGTATTCTATGTTTCCGCCGTCTATTTTGCGGGGCTCAAACGCAAAACGCCCGCCGCGCCCGTCGTCATCGCGCTCGTTGCCAATTTTCTCTCTGTCCTGTTCGGCTGTTTCATCTGCCGCGTGCTGTAAGCGGCGCGGCAAACGCATTTTTTAACGTTTCTGCCATAGATAATTACGGGTGCTAATTATGTTTGTAATTCACATTTTTGGCGAAATATGCCGAAAAATGGCGAAAAAGTGTGAATTATGAACAAAAATCGTTCAAACATTTTAAAAAGAAAAAGTTTAAAAAAAGAAAAAATTTTTGCTTTACTTTTTTTTCGGGTTCAGCTATAATATGCGTGTAATCAAACGAAAGACGCAAGGGCTTCCGCTTGGTTACCTTGAATAGCTCATCATTTTCCCCCTTATCATATATGGATCGGGCGCAGAACCGCAAGGCTCTGCGCCCGATTCATTTTTGTGTGTGCGGAACTTTTGGACCCGCATTCTGCTTTAAAAATGCGCCCCTGCCCGCAAGGTTGAAGCTTCTTGGGCAGGGGGGGGAATTCGGATATGTCGGCAAAATAGTACAGGAAGTCCGGGAAAAAAGTTATTTTCAGTCGAACACATCTTTTGCGGCTTTCACGCTGGCGTTTGCGTCCTTGCAGTAATAATCCGCGCCGATCTTTTTTGCGTATTCGGGATTCAGTACCGCGCCGCCGACCATCACGCGGCAGGCGGGGCACTCCTTTCTCAGGAGCGCGATCGTCGCTTCCATGTTGGGCACGGTGGTGGTCATGAGCGCGGAGAGCCCGCAAAGTTCGATCTTTTGTTCGCGGCAGGTTTTCACGATCTCCTCGGGCGGCACGTTTTTGCCGAGGTCGATGATCTTGTATCCGTAATTTTCGAGCACCGTCTTCACGATGTTCTTGCCGATGTCGTGGATGTCTCCCTTCACGGTGGCGAGTACGATCTTTCCTTTTTCCGCGCCGCCCCCTTCGCCGAGTTTTTTCTTTACCTCGGCAAAGCACAGTTTTGCGCTCTCCGCGGCGGAAATGAGCTGGGGCAAAAACAGCACGCCCTTCTCGTAATCGTCGCCCACGGCGTTGAGCGCGGGGATGAGGTAATCGTCGATGAGGGAGAGAGGAGAGACGGTCTCCAGAAGCTCTCTCGCCCTGTCCGCCGCCGCGGGCAGACCCTTTCTGATGCAGTAAAAAATGTCTCCCTCGCCGCTATGTGCGGCATCGGACCTTTTGACGCTCTGTGCGGCGTCTGTTTTGTTGCCGCCGTCGGGCTTTTTGCCGTCCGAAACGGCAGTTGTCACCGTCACGGCGCCGTATTTTTCGATATAGGCGGCACATCCCGCGTCGCTGCCCGAGAGGGCATTGAAAGCCGCGACCGCCTGCATATTTTCGGGGATGTTGGGATTGAGTATGGGCAGGTCAAGCCCCGCGAACATGGCGCCCGTGAGGAAGGCGGTGTTCACGATCTGTCTGTTGGGGAGCCCGAAGGAGATGTTGCTCACGCCGAGCGCCGTTTTGACGCGGTATTTCGCCTTGACGGCGCGGATGGCGTCCAGCGTTTCGCGCGCCTGCGCCTGCTCCGCGCTGACGGTCAGCGTGAGACAGTCGATGTAGATATCCTCTTCGGGAATGCCGTATTCTTTCGCGCGGGAAATGATCTTCTCTGCGATCCTGACCCTTTCGGCGGCGGTTTTGGGAACGCCTTTTTCGTCGACGGTCAGCCCGACCACCGCCGCGCCGTATTTCTTTACGACGGGAAGGATGGAGGAGAGGGAGCTTTCCTCTCCGTTGACCGAATTGACGATCGCCTTGCCGCAGTAATAGCGGAGAGCGCGGTCGATCGCGTCCGCCTTGCCGCAGTCGATCTGTAAGGGCAGGTCGGTGACCGACTGCACCTTTTTGACGAGTTTTGCGAGCACCTCTTTTTCGTCCAGTTCGGGAAGCCCCGCGTTGACGTCGAGGATGTCCGCGCCTGCCTCCGTCTGTTCGATCGCCTGGGAAGCGACAAAATCGTAATTTCCTTCATACAGCGCCGCTTTCATCGCCTTTTTGCCCGTGGGGTTGATGCGTTCGCCGATGACGCGGACCCCGTCTATGGGAACGCATCTCGTCGCCGAACACACGGCGGCGCGGGGAATATATGCGGAGGGGCGCGGTCTGTTTTTATCGGCGATCGCGCGCAGTTTCGCAATATAATCGGGCGTCGTGCCGCAGCATCCGCCGATGATGCGCGCGCCCGCCGCCACCATCTCCTCGTAAACGGCGGCAAATTCCTCCGCGCTCACGCTGTAGCGGGCGTTTTCGTCGGGAAGTCCCGCGTTTGCCTGCACGAGCACGGGTTTGTCCGTGTTTTTGAGGACGGTCTTTACCACGGGCAGGAGCTGTGCGGGCCCGAGCGAACAGTTCACGCCCACCGCGTCCGCAAGGGGAGAGGCAGTCAGCGCAAAGCAGTCGGCGCCGCATCCTGTGAAAGTGCGACCGTTTTGTTCAAAACTCATCGAACAGAGAACGGGCAGTGTGCTCGTTTCTCTTGCGGCGAGCAGGGCGGCTTTGAGTTCGTAAAGGTCGGTCATCGTCTCGATGAGGATGAGGTCGGCGTCTTTTCCCGCCTGCATCTGGCGCGCGAAGATGTTGTACGCCTCGTCGAACGTCAGCGTGCCCATCGGCTCGATGAGCTGTCCGATCGGGCCGATGTCGAGGGCGACGAATTTTCCCTGCGCTTCCTGCCGCGCGATCTGCACGGCGGCTTTGATGAGTTTTTCCGAAAGTTCCCGCGAGCCGACTTTCTTCTCGTTCGCGCCGAAGGTGTTGGCGGTGATCACGTCTGCGCCCGCCGCGGCGTATGCGCGGTGTACTTCGGCGATGAGTGCGGGGCGTTCGAGGTTGAGCATCTCGGGAACGGTCCCGATCCTGTCCGTCTTTTTTTGCAGCATCGTGCCGAACGCGCCGTCGAAAACGACGATGTTTTTCTTTAAAAAGGATAAAAAGTCCATAGAGTTTTCCCCTTTGCGTATCCGCAGTTTTTTGCGTGCGGATATGCGCCCGGGCAGACAATCCCGCCCGAAAGTGCGTCTGCGCGCGAGGCGCGGGATCATGCTTTCCGGAAAGCGCACGCCGCGTTGTTGCAGGCGGCGCATTTGTGCGCGCAGCAGCTCTTGTTATCGGCGGGTTTTTCTTC
>CALVSU010000088.1 GCA_944359385.1 uncultured Clostridia bacterium
TGCCCGATGCACCGGATTTGAGATAACCGCTTACGGAAACACTCCACGTTTCACCTGAAGGTGTCACGGTGAGCGAAGAAACGGCATAATTGTTGTTCAGGTCTTCCGCACCGACGGTGGCAAGGGACGAATCGCCGATCGCCGTCGCAAGAGCTGCCTCACGTTCTGCCACGATCTTGTTCATCGCCGCGTTCGCCGCGTCTTTCGCATTCTGGTCTACGCCTTCGGATACGGGCGCCGTTTCGCTGTACGTTCCGCCCGTCACTTCCTGCACGAGGAACGCCGAGTATTCGTTGCCGAATTTAAGGCACATCGCGTTCACGTCCAGCGCAAGCGTCAAAGGCAGTCCGTTATTCGTAGAGAAAGTATATGTGATCGAATTGTAAAGAGTCGTCCCGTCCTTGGGCACCGTGTATTCGAATTCCGTGCCGTCGCTTGTTTTCAGCGTAAATGTTTCGCCCGCAAAATAATAATAAATATTATACGTCACTGTCAGCGCCGAACCGTCATATTCCAGAATGACGTCCAGCTTGCAGAAACGCTGAATGACATTCAGATAAATGCCGTCCGTGGACATATCGGACCAATCAAGATCCATCTTCGTCGCGGTCAGTGCATAACCCGTCGCAATACCCCACGAGAAGTTGTCTATCCTTGCAGTTGCAACACCCGTCGAACCTTCAAACAGATTGAAAACGGTGGAATGCCAGTTCTCCGCGCCGTCCGTAAGTTGAATGCCCGAAACGGTCATCTTGTACTTGCCTTCCGAAACGGTGGGAATAAAGTAGTTTTTGGAGGTGAAAGAAGCTAACTCCTTATTTGTTAGATCCGTGCTTCCGATCACTTCGATATAATCCGTTTCGCTGTAGGTGTCCATGAACGCTTCCCGCGCGTCGTAAACGGTATCGGTGATCTTTCCGTCGCTGTTCTTGTCTTCCCTTTCGACGCCCGCGATCACATTGGCGCCGTCTTTACAATCCTCGCCCCACAGGTCGCCTTCAACGGGTGTGTTCACCCCTGCAAGCAGATTGTCAAAATATTCTTTGCTGATCGTCTCTTTTTCCTGCTCTGCGTCGGAAAGCGCCGAGGTCAGTTCAAGATCCGCTTCCGTCCAAGTCTTTCCCGAAACGTCTTCATACAGGTTGCACGCATCCGCCGCCGTCAGCGATTTGCCGACAATCAGGTCGTCCACATAAATTCCCGATTCAGCGTTGAAGAAGTTGAGATACATCTCGTCCGCTTCGTATTCCTTCATTGCGCCCATGACCAGATCGGCATAGATCTGCTCCCAGCCGCCCTCTAAGGTTATGAACGTTTTCGGTTGATATGTGTATGCGAGCCTCCCGTTATTGTAGAAAGATAGCCCCTCTTCAAGATCGATGTTAATGGTGACATAGCGCCAGGTCTGCAAATATGCCGCCGCAACGGGTGCAACATATTCGTTGTCGTCACTGCCTTCGCCCTGCGTGTTTCCCGAGATCGCGTTCCAAACCGCAAAATATTCTCCCTTCCCTTTGAAAGAAGTAAGATTGTCCGTTCCATAGATCTCGCGCGCCGCGGCATAAGCTTCTTCCGAATATGCGCCTCGACCGATCACCGTGCCGTTCGTGGGATGGAACGGCTTATAAGACCCCGTGTCTGTCGCCATATACGAAAGGTTGCCCCAGTTGATGGATTCATAGCCGTTCGTGACCAGGTTCGCCCAGTCCGCAGATTCGCCGAGAGAGTCCACCTTTCCTTCCAGCGTCACCGTATTATACGCCCAGAAGGAGAAAGAAAGCCCTTTATATGTGTTGCCTTCAACAATAAATAGTCTTCGAATTCGTCGGTGATCTGCGTTTCATCGAATCTTCCGAGGCTGAAAGCAGTAGACGTATCAAATACCGTCGTCGAACCTCCGTTCGCCTTCGGGTTGACCGCGAGCTTGTAATTGTCCCCATAGGTCCCGTTATTCGCTTCGCGCGCTTCGCCCGTAAACGGATCGGACGCTTTGAGTGTCTTGTCCGTGTCCTCAAAAGTGTAAAGCGCAAGCAGTTTGTCTTTAAGCGTTTCGTCGGAAACAAGGCTCACTGCCGTACCGTCGCCCTTCGGCTTTTCCGTCTTGTTGCCCTTTTTGCAGCCCGCAAGAACCGCCAGCGAGAGCGCCATGACAAAAGCCAGCATCAGAGAAAACAAAGCTAATGTTTTCTTCCTCATTGTTCGTACATCTCCTTCTCTTTTTTATTTTCTTTCTATTTACTTAACGACTTCCTCGGCCGCCGCATTTTTTCGCAAGCGTAAAATGCAGCACCCTTTGTTTTTCGGGATCTTTTGTATTTTTGCCGTTTCAGTCGGAAAAATCCATGTTCATATAGAACGGATAGCCGTTCTCGCTCATCGCGGAGATCGTGATGCCGCCCTGTCCTTCCGCTTCAATAAAGGCGGGCATCGCGACGCCGTAATACTTCGTTCCGTCAACAGTGAAGGCAATGTAATAATCGCCGTAAAGTACCCACGTCCCCTTGTTTTCTCCGCCGATCGAGAGCGTGCCGTCCTCGTGCAAGCGCAATCCTTCCTGCGCATACTGCATTTCGGTCGTGCGGGACAGACGAACGTAATCATAGTTGCCGCCCGAAAGTTGCGTGAGTTCTTCTTCCGTAATTTTGCGCAGCCCTTCGCCCGCATAGCGGTTGGGACTGATGACGATGTCGCCGTTTGCGTTGAGCGCATACATGCTCGCAAACAGATAATGCGGCCAGTTCTCGCCGTTGTCTGTCCTGTTGTGATAGACGATCAGGTCGGTCCCGTCGCTCGCCGAAAATATGTCGTTGTGACCGGGCGCAAAGAAATCGTATCCGATCCGACCATCGGCGGCGCTGTGCCGCCAGCTGAACGAACCGCTGGTTTTGACATTCCCTTCATAACCCGACGCGGGCGCACCGCTCTTCCATGCGCGCATGGTGTAGTCCGCGGAAAGACTGTCCGCCGACCCCATCAGATAATAAAGATCCTGCTTCGTCCAGGCGGACGCGTCGTACTCCTCCGCAAAAATGTCGCCGTTATAAAGATCCACGCCTTCGCGGTACGCCGCGACGGGCCCTTCGACGTTGCTCGTATAAGTGAGATCCGCCCCGTAATATGCAGACGATGTGATCTCTCCTTCTTCATACATCGCGTAGGTGTACCCGTCCTTTCTCAGCCCCGTCGTCGCGTCCAGTTCGAGGATGCGGATCCCGCCCGCAAACGAACCGTAGGTCATATACATTCTGCCTTCCCTATCGTAAAAGATCTGCGGATCGATCGCGTTAGGCGCCGTACCCCAGTTGCCGCCCGTGACGACCAGCATATTTTTATAGGAGAATCCGCCCTCGATCTTATCCGCATACGCCTGGAAGATCACCGAAAAATTCTTGCCGAACGCCGCCGTAAGGCATCCGTACAACCAGAATCCGCCGCCGCTTGCAGGCACAATGTCGGGTGCCCACACTTCTGTGTTCACTTCACCGCCGGTATACAGGTCTTTCAGCTGCGCGATCACTTTTTTCAGCGACTTTTCCGTGGAAGAAAACGCCTGCCCCACATACGTCCAGTGGATAAGATCGTCCGATTTTCTGATCTGATACCCGGATTGCCCGTTGTTTCCCGTGGAAAAAGCATAATACGTGCCGTTCACTTCGATCATGGACGGGTCGTGCGCGTTCATCGTCCCCCATGAGGATGGGGATGAGGCAAACGTGCGGTTGAACGCGTCGAACGAAGGGTCGGAAGGATAGGCTTCGCGCACCGAAAGAGACAATACGCCGTCCTTCTCCGTTCCATTATAAAACCGAAGGGTATACGCGCCCGCTGCTTTGGCTGAAAGCGTATGCGTTACCGTTACAACCCCGTTTTCTTCCTTTTTTTGCGCTTCCGAAAGAGTCACTTTGTCCGCGCCCGTTTCGATCTCGACGCGCACGTCGCTGCCCGACTTGCACGAGAACACAAGCTCGTCCGTACCGATCGACTCGTCCGTAAGCCTGCCTTCAGACGTATCCAAAAACAGAGCAGGTATCTCTTTGACCGTCGCGCAGGCAATTCCCTCGATCTTGGTCGCCGCAGAAGAACAACCAAACGCCCCCAAGAGCGCCAGCGCGGCAAAAACCGCACACGTCAAGACACAAGCCGCTCTTTTTAAAGCTCTTTTCATTCCTCTTTTCCTCCCGCTCTTTGCTTCCGCCAAAAGATTTTCTCTGTTTGCGTCGGGACTTTGCCCCTCCGCAAGAAGCGGATCGACTCCCGTTTCCGCCTTCAGCAGCGAAGATTTACCCTCCCGCGCCGTACTTTTCATGTCCGTACGGGAATAGTCGGTTCAGCCAGCGTTGTTGTCGTCCGCGGTACAACTTCCAGCGTCCGCAAACAGCGAAGTTTTTTGCACGCAGACGGTCGTTCTGCCATCGTTCACCGATAAAGCAGGGGTTGTTTCGTAACGAAACAGCCCCCTCTTTTCTCATTATTATTTGCCTGTTTTTCGCTTTTATTCCTTGGAACCAGTCATCATGATGGATCCGATGATCGTTTTCTGGAACACGGCGAACAGAATGAGGATCGGCGCGATCGCAATGACCGACGCCGCCATGACGACAGGCTGGTTATCGATGTTGCCGAGACCGTCGATCGCACTGATCGCCAGTGTAAGCGGTTTCCACGCATTTTCACGCACGAACAACTGCGGAGCCAGATAGTTGTTCCAGCTGCCCATAAAGCTCAGAATGAACTGCGCCATGATCGCGGGTTTCGCGAGCGGGATGATAAACGTCCAGAAAATTCTCCAATATCCCGCGCCGTCGATCTTGGCGGCTTCCAGAATGGAAGTCGGCAGGCCGTAGAGATACTGACGGATAAAGAACGCCGTCAGGATCGCGCCGAAACACCCGGGGATCACCATTGCCAAAGGACAGACGCAACAGTTAAGTGCGTCGTAGAAGCAGTACTGCGCGATCATGATGGACGGGAACGGGACCATGATTGCCGCGAGGCAATAGAAGAACGCAAAGTTCTTGCCTTTGAAGTCCAGTTTCGCGAACGCGAACGCCGCCGCCGCGGATACGATAACGCCGATCGTGACAGGCACGAGCGAGTAGATCAGCGTGTTTCCGATCGAACGGAAAAGCGAGTTTTCAAGCCCCCACGTTCTGTCGAGCGCCGTGATGGAACGTTCGTAGTTGTAGAACAGCCCGAAATACGGCGTGCCGCTCGGCCAGAATTTTGTTCTCAAAAGGGTCATATCGCTGTCTGCAAGCGACGCCGCAAGCATCCACCACAGCGGGTAGATCATCGTGAATGCGCCGAGCAAAAGCAAGATATAACCGATGACGTCAAAAAAGAGTTTTTTGCGCTTTTTGTTGGAATTCCTGCCGAAAACGCCGAATCCGAACCAGCCGCAAAAAGTCTGCAAAGCGCGCTTAAATCCGTTGAGTTTGACCTCTTCCTCTTGGGGAAGGGACGTGTTGATCACTTCCGTCATTCTTTATCCCTCCTCGAATCCAACGCAAATTGTACGAGCGTGAGGATAAAAATGATGATCGCAAGGACGATGCCCAGCGCGCTTGCGTGCGCCCATTCGTGGTCGGCATTGAACACGCCGTAAATATAACCGACGAACGGCGTATTGTCCTTTGTCGCGATCGATCCTCCCGCACCGCCCCAGTCTCCGAACACCAGTGCAGGCTCTGCATAGATCTGCATACCGCCGATGACAGACGTGACCAGTACATAGAAGATCGTAGGATAGATCTGCGGCATTTTGATGTGCCAGAAGATCTGCCACGCGTTTGCGCCGTCGATGTCCGCCGCTTCGCAGTGGCTCTCGTTGACGCCGTTCAGACCCGCGACAAAGAGGACGATCGTGCCGCCCAGACCTTTCCAGACCGTGAGGATGATGATGCATGAACGCTGTGCGAGCGTCGTTGCGCCTGCGAGGAATACCATGTCTAACATTTCCGCGATCAGGCCGCCCTGCGCAAACAGGTTGGACCACATCAGCGAAATGGAAACGGTACTCGATACGGTCGGTATATAGTAAATGACCCTGAATGTTCCCGAGAATTTGATATCGCGCGACATCAGTACCGAGAAGAACAGCGCGAGCACCATGCCGATCGGGATACCGATCAGATAGAAGCAGGTGGAAAGCATGGTGCCCCACACATACTGCGCATCGCCCCCCACGCCCATGACTTCCGGCTTGAACATCTCTTTATACCAAGTGAACGCGCCGTCCGGATGGATCGTGCCGAGCGCTTCCCAGAACGTTCCTCCCCTGCCGGTATAGTCGGTGAACGAAAGCATGACCGACATAATAAAGGAAATGTACACGAATACCGTGGTACCGATCACCAATAAAGCGACAAAAGCCCAGCCCCACAGATTTTCGTGGAGCTTAGCTTTATTGATTTTTTTCTTCGGAGGGGTTACCCCCTCCGAAGCTATCGCCACATCGGCAGATCCGGACACAACGGAGATATTGTTATCTTCCATATTGTTTTCCGTCCTTTTCTGTTATTCGCAAGGCCCGCAAGCGCAAGCCGAAGTGCCTTTATCTGTTTGCCTTATTTCAGCATATTCTGCTCGGCTTTGATCGCCTCGTTGAGCATGTTCTGCGAACGCTGCACCTGCCAGTCGCAGTAAGCCGCCGGCGTATAGAAGTAACCGCTCCACGTGCCGCCGCCGTCTTTCGTAGGCTTGGCCCCCGGCGTGACGGGACTTCCCGTGCCGCTCAGCGTGATCTTTTCGTCAAATTTCACGCGGGCATAGCCGCCGACCGATCTGGTTTCTTCGTAAGCAATGAGGAACCAGCCCTTCGTTGTCCTGAAGTCGTCGATCCACTGCGCATTATAGGTATACATACAGGAGTCGAGCGCACCGTTCGCGCCGGAGACCATGCGGATCTGCAGGTTCCTGTCATTGTATCTGAGCGCAACGAGGTTCAGACACTTGTATGCATACGCCTTCGTTTCGCAGATACCGATGGAAGAGCTCTTGAAATAGGTGTTCAGATAATCTTTAAGAGACGGGAAGTTGGTCGTGACATACGATTCGACCGTGCCGCTTGCGCTCGTATGGTCTCTGTACATCTTGGTCGCGACTGCCGTAGCAAACTCCCAGATCTCGCCGCCTTCGAGCGTCGTGTCCGCCGTGAAATCGCTCGGCAGATAATTGCCTGTCTTAAGCGTATTCACTTCCGCCGCCGTGACGGTAAGCGTTCCCGTCGCGTTGCCGTCGGGCGTGATCATATATTTGAAGGATCCTTCTGTGCGGTCGTCTGCCTGATAATAGAGATAATCTTCACCTTGTCCGACGAAAGTCGTCAGCTGGGAACCCGAATAGGTAAGCGCCTGCTGCATCGTTTCGTCCATCGCGAGGTACGCGCAG
>CALVSU010000089.1 GCA_944359385.1 uncultured Clostridia bacterium
TTTCTGTCCGTGCGGCAGGCAACGAAAAAGCAACCCGCCCGCATACGGACAAACTATCCGCCTCCGCTAATCTGTGCCGATCATTTTTCAAAAAACTCGTGGTAAACGGCGCGGACACATTTTTCATAGTCCGCGTTGTCTATGCCGACGATGATGTTCAGCTCGCTCGAACCCTGGTCGATCATGCAGACGTTGATGCCCGCTTCGGAGAGTGCCGCAAACAGGCGCGCGGAAGTACCGACATTTTTCGCCATTCCGTGTCCGACAGTCGCGACGAGCGCAATATTCTCCAACACGCGGATATAATCGGGCGCAAGCGCATCTTTCATCTCTTCGATGAGTTTGTCGAGAACGCCGCCTTTGAGATAGCTGCTCTCGATCACGAGGGAAAGCGTATCGATCCCCGAAGGCATATGTTCAAAGTTGATGTGCTCTTTTTCGAGAATGGAAAGCGCCTTGCGTGCAAAACCGATCTCGCTGTTCATCAGCGATTTTTCGAGAAAAATAACGGTAAAATCTTTTTTGCCCGCGATGCCCGTGACGATATTTCCCTGCGGCGTATACTGCTTGGAGGGAAGGATAAGCGTGCCTGCGTCCTGCGGGCGGAAAGTGTTTTTGATGCAGATCGGGATATCCCCTTTGCGGACGGGGAAGATCGCCTCGGCATGCAGAACGTTTGCGCCCATATAGGAAAGCTCGCGGAGCTCTTTGAAAGAGATCACGCCGATCCTTTCGGGATTTTTCACGATCCTGGGATCGCAGGCGAGGAAGCCGCTCACGTCCGTCCAGTTCTCATAGAGCGCCGCATTGACAGCACGCGCGACAATAGAGCCGCTGATATCGCTTCCGCCGCGGGAAAAGGTCTTTATATTGCCGTGCGCGTCGGTGCCGTAAAAACCGGGAACGACGGCATGCTTTGCCTCCGCAAGCTTCTCCGCGATGAGCGGGTAAGACTTTTTCTCGTCGAGAGTTCCGTTCTCTTTAAAGAAAATGATATCCTTCGCGTCGACGAACTCCCAGCCAAGGAGGACCGCCATGATGCGCGCGTTGAGATATTCCCCGCGCGACGCGGTGAAATCGGCGCTCTTGTATGTTTCGATCTCCTCTTCCGTCTTGTCGAGCACGGGTTCTATGTCGAAACTGAGCCCGAGCTCGTCCACGATGGAGCGGAATCTCTTTCTGATCTTGGAAAACGCTTCGGAGCAATTCCCTTTTTCTACGCTGTCTTTATAGCAGGCATAGAGAAGATCCGTGACTTTCACGTCCTCGGAAAATCTCCTGCCCGGCGCAGACACGACAGCGTATCTTCTGGACGGGTCGGAAAGGACGATGTCCGCCGCCCGTTTTATGTTGTTGCCGTCCGCCAGAGAAGTTCCGCCGAACTTACAAACGATTGTATTCATATCTTTACGATCTCCTTGCCTTCGATGTAATACCGTTTCTCAGCGCTTTCCCCCATTGAAAACGTCTTTCTCGGAAGACATCCGTGTTTCTTGACCGTGGCGAACAGTTCGGATTTATCCATTTTCGGAAGAAGGATCCCGACGGAATCTTTTTGTTCTTCGGTGATCCTGACGATCTCTTCTTCGCCGTGGATGTAATCCGCTTCGCCTCCGTTCGCCTTCGTATACGCGGCGATATAGGCGTCCGCTTTCTTGACCGCTCCCGCAACATCTTTCCCGAAAGAACAAGCCCTCTTTTTGCCGCCGATCACCAAAAACGCCTCCCCCTCTTTTTCAGGAAGGATGCCCGCCGCAAATTTTTCGGGATCGACTCCCTTTACTACGCGGTGAATGGCTTCAAAAAAGATCCCGTCGTCATAAATATTGACCGCTTCCGCGAGCGCAAAACGCGCGGGATGATCTTTTTGTTCCTCTTCGGATAGCCCCGCTTTGATCTTTTCCCAAGACGCCTTTGCGGTCGCGAGAGAATGGTTGCCGTCTCCCACCATGAACACGACGCCGTCCTCGTCAGCGAGCGCGGAAAATGCCTGCGCGGCGCTCCGTGCGTCCGATTCGGGCACGAAATATCCCTTGATATGACCGCCGCCCATATTGAGATCAAAATCGTACAGCTTTTCCAGGCTGTCCCTGCGCGCTTTCAGCGCGCCGAGGACACTGTCCTCTCTGTCATCGTAAAGGAGCATGACGTGCGGAAATTCTATGCTCGCGCTCTCCCTGATCTTCAGGCGCGGCGGGATACGCTCGACGATGGTCGCCTCCGTCGCCTTGATCTGTGCTTTTGCGCCCGCCTCATAGGAATACGCTTCAAGATCGACGGCGAGAACGAGCCCGAATCTTGCAGGCGAGAAAGGCGTTGACCTTTCCACGAGCACAAACCCTTTATCCAGCTTCCTGAAAATCCCCTTTTCCCTGTATGCGCGCATCGATCGGGCGATCGCCGCAATGCGGTCAGAACAATCATCCGAAAGATGGATCTCAGGAAGAGTCAAACGCAGCGCAGAAGGCGCGTCCTTCACATATTCTTCGAGCTCCTGCCAGTACGCGGGATCGGAAGTATGCTGATCGCAGGCGATCACCGCCCATTTCGACATATCCGCCGTTGCCTGCGGCAAAAGAATTTCGGGAACGGAAACACAACAGCTGTTTTTCATCGGTAAACTCCGTTAAAGAAAAATAAACAAACTCAAAACCGCAACAGACAAAGCGCGGAAGGCGCATAGTTCAGCCGCGGACAAACCGCGGACGGCGCATAATTCCGCGGCTGACGATTTCAAACCGCACACATCCGTTCGCGTATGGCAATCCGACACGAAAACGCAAAACGAAAACAATCTGCTTTTTCAAGAGCGGAAACTCAGCAATGCGAGATCACAAATACGATGACGGCGAGCGCGATGGCGAGAAGCTTCAAAGGCACGTTGTCGATAAAGATGCCCGCCACCTTTCTCCAAAAGCTTTTTTCTCTCATAATTTTCTCCTCCCTGCTTCACCGCCGAGGTCTTTCCAATAATAATCGCCGAGCGTCTTGCGGAGCAAATCGTAATCCGCGTAACGCGATATCTTGCCGCGCTGAGCGATGGTGATAATGCCCGTCTCTTCGGAAACGATCAGCGCTATGACATTGGAAGTTTCCGTGATGCCGATGCCGGCTCTGTGGCGTGTGCCCAGTTCTTTGGGGATATTGGCATTCTGCGTCAGGGGCAAAAAGCATCCTGCCGCCTGGATCTTATAATTGTTGATGACCATGGCGCCGTCGTGCAGAGGCGCTTTCGGAAAGAAGATCCCTTCGATGAGCTGTGCGGAGATGTAGGCGTCCATCATAACGCCGCTTTCGAGCACCTGACGAGGCACATTGTCGTTGGAAAGGATGATCAGCGCGCCGATATTGTCTTTGGACATATTCTGCAAGGCACGGATGATCTCGGCAATGTAGCGCTCGACCTCTTCTTTGGAAACATGCGCCTGCGGACTGGGCTTCATTTCGGTAAGGAACTTCGGCGCGTTCAGGCTCAGCAGATCGCGTTTTACTTCCACGTTGAATATAATGAGCACCGCACCCGCAAAGACGAGCGGGAACGTGAGATAGGCATAACCGGGCAGCTCCTCGCTCCCGACAAACACGATGCCCGTTGCGAGAGTCAGAAGGACAAAAGCCGCAATGACCCCTTTCGCCCCGTTGTTTTTCAGGATCCTGAAAACATAATAAAAAAGAAGCACGAACAGGAATATTTCCAGGACGTCGATAAAATCAAAGCTTGTGAAAGCGATGACGCAAGCGTCTTTCATTTTTGAAAAAAATTCTTTCATAATACGTGATTCCCGCGAACGAATATATATCTATTTTACATTAAAAAAGCAAAAAAAGAAAGCAAAACAAAGCCGTTATGCGCCGTAATTTCCTGCCAGCCCGAAAAATATCTCCGTATTTACGCGAAGAAGCGCCCCTTCAGGGGTCAGTCTGCCGTTTTTAACGTCGTTGACCGCGCCAAAGAGAGAGAAATAACAATCTTTCAGCTTTTGCGGCGGAAAAGAAGAAGCTTGTCTTCGGCTCATTTTCACGGCATATTCTTTCATGCCGAGCGCGGCAGCGGTGTCCGCGTCGCTCTTTTTCAGCGCGGCGATCTCAAAGAGGGTCCTGAAATGAGAGCAAAGCCCGTTTAAGATGTTCATTTCGTCCAGCCCCTTGGAAAGAAGCTCACAAACAATAGAGTTATATTTGGTAAAATTCCCAGCCGACGCGGCACCCGTCATCTCATAGATCTTGTAATCTGTATCGCGATAGACGATGTCGTCGACGTCCGCAGATGTGATCTTGCCTCCTCTGCCTGCAAAAGCGATAAGTTTTTCCGTTTCGCCAGCCACGCGCGACATATCCGCAAGGCAGTAACGCGTCACACGCTCGCAAACCTCGGTATCTGCCGAGATCTCCGCCCTTTTGAACATGGTATAGATCCAACGCATGACGGTCTCTTCGTCCGCGCGGGCGCAATCGACAAACGTGACATTCGGCATCTTTTTAAGATCCGCCCCTTTTCCCTTCGATGAGGAAGAATTGACGATCAGAAGCACCGTGGTCGGTTGCGGGTTTTCAAAATATTTTTTGAGGTACATCTCATATTCTTTGTCTGTCGGATAAAAGTCTTTGACTTTGACCAGCCGCTTTTCGCTCATGAACGGAAAGCTCTCCGCCGCGGCGACGAGCGCGGTCATATTCGCGCCTTTCAGATCTGCCCCTTCAAAAGAAGCCGCATCTAAAGACGGTTCTCGCACAAACTTTTCGCGCAACATCTCTTCGCCGCGCGCCTTGAAATACTCCTCTTCCCCTTCAAACAGATAAACAGGTGCGGCACCCTCTTCCAGGCTCTTTTTGAACAAAACAAATTTCATGCGATCCCTTCCGTCCTTCTGCAAGAGATTATACCATTTTTAATCCCGATTTGCAACTGCCCTGTCCGATAAACACTCAATTTTCCCTCGGCTTTTTCAAAATACAGAGAATCTGCGGGCATCACGGCATCAGACACCGCAGGATCAAAAGTGTTTGCAATCAGAAGATCCGTCTTTCCGACGTAACACGGCTGAAAGTTTTCACCCGCAACGAGAACGCGTACCCCGTCCGTTTCCAATACAACTCCCGTGCTCCCGGCAAACGAAAATTCAACGCCGCCCAGAGAAAAAGCTTCCTCTTTTTCGTAAACATTAACGGTGCGGAAAGTGTCGCAAAACTCTGCTTGCGCCGAAATATATGCGGATTTCACTTCCGTCAACGCACAGACGGAAATAAGTGCGGCATCCGCTTCCTGCGCAGCGCACGCGAGAATGATCGCGTCTACATGATCGATCCCTTCTTTCATAAAAAATCGCTCGGCATACGCGCTATCCGTCTTGCCCGTAAGGATGAGCGCAGAGAAACTTCCCTTCTCGACAAATACGAGATTTGTGCCGTAACAGGAATAAACATCGATGCTTGTCTCCGCAAAGCCGAAATTCCGCAAAAACATCGACACTGCGAGCAATGCGGCAAGAAATAAAAGTACGATCACCCTGAACAGGCGCCGCAGGTTTATCTTATCCGAAAGGATAAACAAAAACGCATACCACAGCGCAGCAGTCCCGCCGAAAGAAAAACCGCAGATCAAATACAGATACCACCCGACCGCGAAGACGGGAATCAATGCAAGCGACAAAGCCGCCTCAGGCAGAAAGAGCAGTACGGAAGCGGCATAAGGAAAAACACAAGCCGCAGCCGTACATAAAAACAGCGCCGCGTAAACCACGCTTATGATCGGCACAAAGACAAGGTTGAGCACAAGCGACAACGCAGAAACATATCCGAAACTGTCGATGAGCAGGGGAAAAGTAGCAAGCTGAGCGGCAAAACAGACGGAGAGTGCGGAAGCCGCTTTTCGCGGAATAAAACGGATACGCCCGAGAAAACGCGTGAACGGTCCGCCGAGCAGGATGATCCCGCCTGCCGCACAGACCGAAAGGCGAAACCCGACAGAATAGAAGTAAACAGGGTTGAGAAACAGGATGCAAAGCGCCGCAAGCGATACGGAATTCAGCGCGTCGTATTTCACGCCGCCCGTTTCGGCGAGAGAAAGCACGAGACACATGACCAGCGCCCGCACCGAAGAGGGCGAAAAGCCGCAAACGCCCGCGTAAAAAATAAGAACCGCGGCAGTCAGCGGCAAGCGCACATACCCTTTTGCACGGATCTTTCTGAAAATAAACCGAAGAACGGAATAGACGATCCCGATATGCAGACCCGATACGGCAAAAATATGCGCGATACCGCCGTAGCGAAAGACGGACAGCATCCCGTCGTCGATCACATCCGAATCGCCCGTGAGCATGGCATAGGCAATGCCCGCGCTGTCCTCTTCCATGGATGAAAAGAGTATGGTGCGTATCCGATCACGTACGGCACCGAAAAGATCGAAACGTTTTTCCACGCACTCCACGCCGGAAGCCGAACAGGAAGCTCTGTAAGCGATCCCGTCGATAACATATGACGCATTCACTCTTCCATATGAGGAAAAATCAATTTTTTCCACTTCAGCGCTGAAACGCAACACTTGCCCCGCAGAAAAATTTCCTTCGCCAAAAGTATAAACGACAAGCTTATAATCGAGCGAAAAGAACTCCCGTTCCGAAAAAAGGCGCACATTTTTGAGCACGATCCTGTATCCGTTGTCTGTAACGGATATCTCTTCGGCAGTACCCTGCACGGAGTATTCCCCTTCCGTCGCAAGCGCGGATTCAAAAGAATCTTGTTCTATGCAAAAGCGGACAACGACTCCGCCGAACACAACGACAAGAACGGTGCCCAGGATCAGAGTCAAACGCACCGATTTTTGTTTTCTCCTCATCACGGCCGAGAGGACGGCAAAGGCAATGACGATCGGTCCCGCACCGATCAGTGCATACCATCCGAACAGGAAAGCACAAAACGCCGCCGCTCCCGCCGCAAAAGCAACGAGAAAAACAGGCCGCAGATTGATCACCCTGTCTCCGTCGTAGAGCCTGAACTTACCTCTGTCCACCCGCAGCTTTTCCTTCCTTCATGAGTTCTTCTTACGTAAATATCAGTTCCTCGCGCGGCAATATGCCTGCACAAGAAATGCAGAAAAGGATATCACAATCAGGCAAATCGCCTTGTTAAAAGAGAAATCGCGGTAAATCGCCGCATAAAAAATACGCCGGACAGAAAAAAGCAAAAAAGTTGCAATGCAACAGAAAGACCGGCAAAAAATCCGTAAAAAGCGAACCGCCCGCGGCGGCGGATCGACCGCCGCCGCAGGCCCCGCAACAACAATGTT
>CALVSU010000090.1 GCA_944359385.1 uncultured Clostridia bacterium
CTCCCTTCGTTTGCGGGTTTTTTGTCCATGGCCGCCTTTCCGTCGAGCATCTCAAAAAATTTGTTCATAACATCGATGCCGAGACCGGGATGCGCGTTCTGTCTGCCGCGAAGGCGTATGGATACCATGACCTTGTTCCCCGCTTCCAGGAACTTCTGCGCCTGACGCGATTTCACATTGAGATCGTTCGTATCGATGGTCATGGAAAGGCGCACTTCCTTGACCTCTACCATCTTCTGATTTTTACGGGATTCTTTTTCTTTCTTTCCGAGCTCAAACTTGTACTTACCGTAGTCCATGATCTTGCACACGGGCGGATTCGCCGTAGGCGAGATCTTCACGAGATCCAAATCACTCTCTTCGGCAATGCGCAATGCGGCAAGCGCGCTCATGATGCCGAGCTGCTGGCCGTCAGCACCGATCACTCTCACTTCACGGTCACGGATCTCACCGTTGACCTGATGCTGGTCTTTAATGGCTTTATACCTTCCTTTTTGATTATTTATCCCCCGCCGCCGATCTGCGGCGCAGTTTTTCTCTCATTGCTCCCAAACCCGCTCCGAACATCACGACGCGGCAGCCCCGCCGCTTCTGACGTCGGATCGCTCTTGTCCTTCTTCGCAAACAAAAAAGCGGGTCCGAATGAACCCGCTCCGCAACAAACTATGCCGCGGCACAAAAAACGTGCCGAAAAATACGGATATGCGTTGCACTTGCCGACGCGATTGCCGCAAGGCGAGAAGGTTCCTTCTTCTTTGACCAGAATATAATACCAATTTTTTCTCTTTGTGTCAAACGTTTTTATGGCTATTTAACGTTAATTTTACGGTTTCAGACAACTTTTTTCGCTTTTCTTTCATAAGCCGCACCCTTGCTTCGTTGTTGCCATGCGACCGTCTTTCACAACAGAAAACGCAACCTGCCCGCGCGGCCGTCGCTCAGTCGAGACAGGGAAACCGCCCGATCGCCCGTTCTCTTAAAGGCTCACAGGAAAAACGTCCGCGCGGCATCAGGGTGCCGCGCGGACGCAGACAATACGAACCGACCTGACAAATCTTGTCAGAAAATCGTCTTTTCGTCGTTTTCCTTTTTAACTTTTGCGACAAATTCGCCGAGCGGCATTGCGCCGATGTCACCCTTTTCGCGCATTCTGACAGCGACGGTGCCGTCTTCTTTCTCTTTATCACCGATGATCAGCATATACGGAAGTTTTTCAAGCTGCGCCTCGCGGATCTTATAGCCGATCTTTTCGTTGCGCATATCGGTTTCTGCGCGAAGGCCTTCCGCCCTGAGCGCGGCTTCCACTTTTTTCGCATAATCCGCAGATTTGTCGGAGACGGGCAGGATCTTGACCTGCACGGGCGACAGCCATACGGGGAATTTACCCGCATAATGTTCGATGAGAATGCCGATGAATCTTTCGATCGAACCGAACACGACGCGGTGGATCATGATCGGGCGGTGCTTTTGTCCGTCTTCGCCCGTGTATTCCGCCTCAAATCTCTGCGGAAGCTGGAAGTCGAGCTGAATGGTGCCGCACTGCCAAGTCCTTCCGATCGAGTCGGTGAGGTGGAAGTCGATCTTGGGGCCGTAGAAAGCGCCGTCTCCTTCGTTTACAACATAATCGAGTTTGAGCTCGTCAAGCGCCGCGCGCAGTGCGTTCGTCGCGTTTTCCCAATCCTCGTCGCTGCCCATGCTGTTTTCGGGGCGGGTGGAAAGCTCGACGTGATATTTGAATCCGAATTGCGTATAGACTTCGTTGATGATGCGCACGACGCCCTTGATCTCGTCGGTGATCTGTTCGGGAAGCATGAAGATGTGCGCGTCGTCCTGCGTGAAACAACGCACGCGCATCAGACCGTGCAGCTGTCCGCTCTTTTCATGGCGGTGCACGATCCCCAGTTCGCCCATGCGTATGGGAAGATCTTTATAACTGTGCGGATTCATCTTGTACACGAGAAGCCCGCCCGGGCAGTTCATGGGTTTGATCGCGCAGTCTTCGCCGTCGATCTTGGTCGTATACATATTTTCTTTATAATGTCCCCAGTGTCCCGACGTCTCCCAAAGACTCCTGTTGAGAATGATGGGCGTCTGCACCTCGACGTACCCCTCGCGGGTGTGTATCTTGCGCCAGTAGTCGATGAGAATGTTTTTCAGAACCATGCCCTTCGGCAGGAAGAACGGAAAGCCCTTCCCTTCGTTCATGAGCGCGAAAAGGCCGAGTTCTTTGCCGAGTTTTGTATGGTCGCGTTTTTTCGCCTCTTCGAGCATGGCGAAATAGGCGTCCATCTCCTCTTTTTTCGCAAAAGCCGTACCGTAGATACGGGTAAGCATTTTGTTCTTTTCGTTGCCGCGCCAATATGCGCCCGCAATGCTGGTCAGCTTGAATGCTTTGATCTTGCCCGTCGAAGGCAGGTGCGGCCCGCGGCAAAGATCGGTAAAGCCGCCCTGTTTATAAAAAGAGATCTCCTCTCCTTCGGGCAGGTCTTTGATGAGCGCAACTTTATATTTCTCCGAAAATTTGGTCATCAGCTTGATCGCGTCGTTTCTCGGCAACGTGAACCGCTCGACGGGCAGGTTGCTCTTGATGATATTTTTCATCTCCGCCTCGATCTTGGAAAGATCGTCCTGCGTGATGGGCGTCTGAAAATCGATGTCGTAATAAAAACCGTTGTCGATAGTCGGCCCGATGGCGAGCTTGCTCGTAGGAAAAATCGCCTTGACGGCCTGTGCCAGCACGTGCGCCGTTGTGTGGCGGTAAACGTCCAACCCTTCTTTGTCTTTCAGGGTGACGATCTCCACTGCAGCATCGCTTTCGACAACGTGCGCAAGATCGACGAGTTTCCCGTCCACCTTGGCGCAGACTGCCGCGCGCGCAAGCCCTTCGCTGATATCCGCCGCAATATCCTTGCAGGATACGGGCGAAGCATACTCCTTTTTCACCCCGTCTTTCAATGTAATGATCATTTGCGTGACCTCCTCTCTCCTTTGATCTTCCCGCCCCCGCAGGCGCTCTTCGCGAAAAGCGACGGCGGCGGATAAAAAAACGTCCTCAAACGTAAACACGTTTAAGGACGCAAACATTGCGCGGTTCCACCTTAATTGCCCGAAAACGGGCCGCTCTTTTGCCCTCTGAGCGGGCAAAGCTCTCTGCTGGAAAAGCGGTTTCTTCCGCAAGCGGTGCACGGAACTTTCAGCAAATGTTCCGCTCTCTGAAGCGCGCGTCTTTCGGCATACTTGTCTTTTCTTACGCAGTATTTCTCTTGTGCGTTTATTGTAATCCTTTTTTCTCCTTTTGTCAACGGATTTCAAGAAGATTCAGAAGAAAAAACAGACAACCGCGACACCGAGAGCGCATTTCAGGAAAAGCTGACTCTGCCCGCGTAATACCTTTTCAAAAAATTTTCCTGCACGGGCGGAGGCGCACTGACGCATTCCACTTCGCCCGCACCGCTCAGAATGATCTCGCGCACGCCGTTCATGCCCGAAACTCCTTCCTCGATCAGCGACGCACGCCTCAATTTATGATAATGTTTATCGAACACCTCTTCCCCGCGCACGAACACCTTTTCACCCGCGTCTTCGCGAAGCAAATAGCTCATGAACGCTGCAAGCTTTTCCTGCGTGAAGTAAGTCGGTACGCATTCGATCACGCTTTCCCATTTCTTTCTGAGCGGCGCGAGCCTGAAGGCGAAAAATCCGTCCACAGTATATTGCGTTGAACCTTTCAGACGGGAAAAGACATACCGCCTGTCGTCCGCAAAATCTGCAGAGATCAGCGCGGCGAGCAAAATTTCCCTATCCTCCTTGCCTATGCCCGCAGGCATGAGCGCCTTGCGGAACGCCTCGTATTTGTAACCGACGCAGACAACTTCCGCGATCTTTTCTTCCGCCAGCCTTCTCAGATAACTTTCGTACTTGTTTTCCGATTCGACGACCAGCGCCACTCTGTCCGATTCGAAAGAAAAAAATGTTTTCCCTCCGCAAGCGTCTATGATCGGGCGCAATGACGCATAAATATAGGCGATGTATCTCGCATTGCTCTCTTTTTCGGATATGACCGTTTCCATATGGTTAGTGTATGCCGCCGCCCGCCGATTATTTACACAAAAACGCCGATAAAAGAAGGTTTATAAAAAATTTTGCCAAAAAAGCGCGCAAAACTTGACTTGAAGCGCAAAAAATTATATAATCAAGTGAATTCTTACAAGGTCAACAGAGTACTATGCCACCCATTGCAATCGCTTTGATCGCAATTCTGGCGGCGCATTATTTCTTTGCCATAGCGACCATATTCGCACTGCTCAGGGAAAAAGGCGTCACAAAGGCGATCATACCATGGAATCTCGTCATTCTGCTCCTGCCGCTCGCGGGGCCTCTTGCCTATTGGCTTTACAGGCTTTTCAAAAAGAAGCCGTCTGACCTGCGGCAAAGGGATAAATCCGGACCTGCGCAAGACGTCAGCATGGACGACGCGCCGCCTTCCGCAGCAGCGTCCCCTTTGGACGAGATGCAATCAAATGAAAAAAATACAGAGCAAAATCAATGAACCTTCCGATCTTTCCGAAAGCGGTCGGGAAATTGCGCCGCAAAAAGGCGGCTCTGTTAAAAAGTAAATTAAATATCTGTGCCGTGTTCTTTGATTTACGCGGCCGAACAACAAAATAGCGCCGCGGCGCGGAGGTTATGTCATTATGGATATGAAGTCTGTCGAAAGCAAATGGCAGCAACGCTGGGAGAAAACCAAGGAAAATTGTTTCAACAAGAAAAACATAGACAAAAAATATTATGTGCTTGAAATGTTTTCCTACCCTTCGGGCGCAAAGTTGCACGTCGGGCATTGGTACAATTACGGGCCTTCCGATACCTTTGCAAGATTTAAGAAAATGCAAGGCTATGAAGTGTTCCAACCGATGGGGTTTGACGCGTTCGGACTTCCCGCCGAAAACTATGCGATCAAAACACAGATTCATCCGAAGGATTCCACCGAACAGAACATCGCCACCATGGAAAAACAACTCAAAGCGATGGGTGCCATGTTCGACTGGTCCGCAGAAGTCAAAACCTGCGAAGAAGATTATTATAAATGGACGCAGTGGATGTTTCTGAAACTCTACGAAAAGGGTCTCGCCTACCGCAAAGAAGCGCCCGTGAACTGGTGTCCGAGCTGCAACACCGTTCTCGCGAACGAACAGGTCGTGGACGGATGCTGCGAACGCTGCGGTTCCGCCGTCATCAAAAAAGATCTCACGCAGTGGTTTTTCAAGATCACCGATTACGCGGAAGAGCTCCTCGAAGGGCTCGACAAGATCGACTGGCCCGAAAAGACCAAACTCATGCAGAAAAACTGGATCGGCAAATCAGTCGGATGCGAGATCGAATTTGAATGCGAGAGCGGAGACACGTTCAAGGTGTTCACCACCCGCTGCGATACTATTTACGGAGTATCTTACGTCGTACTCGCGCCCGAGCACCCGCTCGTCAGAAAGCTCGTTTCCGACGAACAGCGCGATGCGGTGAACGCCTACATCGAAAACACTGCGAAGACGAACGAGATCGAAAGGCTCTCCTCCACGCGCGAAAAGACGGGCGTATTCATCGGACATTACGCAATCAATCCCGTGAACGGGAAAAAGGTCCCCATCTACGCCGCCGACTACGTGCTCTATTCTTATGGCACGGGCGCGGTCATGGGCGTTCCCGCACACGACGAACGCGACTTCGCTTTCGCGAAAAAATACGGCTTACCCATCAATAAAGTTATCGAAAACAAAAACGGCGAAACGGTGCTTCCCTTCACGGAAGACGGCATCTGCGTCAACAGCCTGCAATTCGACGGAAGGTTCGGCGAAGAAGCGAGAACAGAGATCGCAAATTACCTCACAAAGATCGGCAAGGGACAGCGCAAAGTCAATTATCGTCTGCGCGACTGGCTCGTTTCCCGCCAACGCTATTGGGGTGCGCCGATCCCCGTCGTGCATTGCCCGAAATGCGGCATCGTGCCCGTTCCCGTCAAAGATCTGCCCGTTCAGCTTCCCTATAATGTGGAATTCAAACCCGACGGCAAATCCCCTCTCGCCAAATGCGACGAATTCATGCACACAAAATGCCCGCACTGCGGCGGCGACGCCCTGCGCGATCCGGATACGCTGGATACATTCGTCTGTTCGAGCTGGTATTATCTGCGCTATGCGGACGCACACAACGCCAAGGCGCCTTTTGACCCCGAAACGGTCAACAAAATGCTCCCCGTCGACAAATATATCGGCGGCGCAGAACACGCCTGTATGCATCTCCTGTACGCCCGTTTCTTCACGAAAGCTCTGCGCGACATGGGCTATCTGAATTTTGACGAACCGTTCAAATCGCTCGTACACCAAGGTGTGATCCTCGGACCCGACGGCAACAGGATGTCTAAATCCAAAGGCAACGTTATCTCGCCCGACGAGTACATTTCCGTGTACGGTGCAGACGTGTTCAGGCTGTATCTTATGTTCGGCTTCTCTTACACCGAAGGCGGACCCTGGAACGACGACGGGATCAAGTCGGTTGCTAAATTCCTCGACCGAACGGAAAGGCTCGTCCTGAAAATCAGAGATGAAAAAGGAAAAGAAACTCCCTTCGGCGCCTCCGAAAAGGAACTCGATTTCGTCAGAAACAACACCATCAAACAGATCACGAAGGACGTCGAAGTGTTCTCCTTCAACACCGCGGTCGCAAGGCTGATGGAATTTGTCAACGCCCTGTATAAATATGACGGAGCGGAAAACAAAAATATCCCCTTCCTCAAAGAATGTGCGAAAGATCTCGTTCTTCTGCTCGCTCCGTTCGCCCCCCACTTCGCCGAAGAGCTGTGGGAACAATGCGGCTATAAATATTCTGTCTTCGACAATCGCTACCCCGTCTGCAACGAGGAAGCGCTCGTCAGAGAAGAGACGGAATATGCCGTGCAGATCAACAGCAAGATCAAGGGCAAGATGATGATCGCTAAATCCATGTCAAAGGAAGAGATCGAATCTTCCGTGCTTGCCTCCGATCTCGTTAAACCTTTCGTCGAAGGGAAAACGATAAAGAAATTCATCGTCGTCCCCGGAAGGCTCGTCAACATCATTGTATAACTTTCTAAACTTTTAATTTACGTCGAAAGGTCTGCCCCGCTCATCGGGACAGACCTTTCGCTTTGCATGAAAATCCTGTCATTGCATACTATGTTTACTG
>CALVSU010000091.1 GCA_944359385.1 uncultured Clostridia bacterium
GCCATCTTGTCGCCGACGGAGATCTTTCTCTTTTGGGCGATATACACGCGCACCAGCTTGTTGACGCCGGGCGAGAGTTCGTCTTTGTTTTCACGGGTGAAGATCTTGACGTCCACGACGATGCCGCCCTCGCCGTGCGGAACGCGCAGGGAGGTGTCGCGCACTTCCCTCGCTTTCTCGCCGAAAATAGCGCGCAGCAGTCTCTCTTCGGGCGTGAGCTCCGTCTCGCCCTTCGGGGTGACTTTGCCGACGAGGATATCGCCCGCGCTCACTTCCGCGCCGACGCGGATGATACCGTCCTCGTCAAGGTCTTTCAATGCGTCGTCGCCGACGTTCGGGATATCTCTGGTGATCTCCTCTTCGCCGAGCTTGGTGTCGCGCGCTTCCGTCTCATGCTCCTCGATGTGCACGGAGGTGAACACGTCTTCGCGGACGAGCTTTTCGGAAATGAGGATCGCGTCTTCATAGTTGTAGCCTTCCCATTCCATGAAGCCGATGAGGATGTTTTTGCCGAGCGCAAGTTCGCCGTTGCTGGTGGAAGGACCGTCGGCGATGATCTCGCCCGCCTCCACCCTGTCTCCGGTGTTGATGATCGGGCGCTGATTGAGGCAGGTGCCCTGGTTGGAGCGCTCGAATTTTTTGAGTTTGTATTCGTCTACGATGCCGTTATCCTGGCGGATACGGATACAGTCTGACGCGACGCCGATCGCCGTGCCCGCGTTTTTCGCCTTTACGATGACGCCCGAGTCGCGCGCGATGGCAGCCTCGATGCCCGTCGCGACGATCGCGCTTTCCGTTTTCAAAAGCGGAACTGCCTGTCGCTGCATGTTGGAACCCATGAGCGCGCGGTTGGTATCGTCGTTTTCCAGGAAGGGAATGAGCGCCGTCGCGACCGAAACGAGCTGTTTGGGCGAAACGTCCATATAGTCGATCTTTTCCTGCGGCAGCTGGGTGATGTCCGCGCGGCGGCGGCAGGAAATGCGTTCGTTCACGAACGTGCCGTCGTCGTTGAGCGGTTCGTTCGCCTGCGCGACGACATATTTGTCCTCTTCGTCCGCGGTGAGGTAGTCGACGTCGTTGGTGACGCGCACGAGCACGCACTTGCCGTTTTCGTCAAACTCTTTCTGCACCCTTCTGTACGGGCTCATGATGAAGCCGAATTCGTTGACTTTCGCAAAGGTGGCGAGCGAAGAGATCAGACCGATGTTCTGACCTTCGGGCGTCTCGATCGGGCACATGCGGCCGTAATGGCTGTGGTGCACGTCGCGGACGTCGAACGTCGCGCGGTCGCGGTTGAGACCGCCGGGGCCGAGCGCGGAGAGTTTGCGCTTGTGCGTAAGCTCTGCGATCGGATTGGTCTGGTCCATGAACTGCGACAGCTGCGAAGAGCCGAAGAACTCGCGGATGACCGCCGAGACGGGGCGCACGTTGATGAGCCCCGAAGGGGTGACTTCGTTGGGGTCCTGCGTCGCCATGCGTTCTTTGATCAGCCTTTCCAGGCGCGCGATACCCACGCGGAGCTGATTCTGCAAGAGTTCGCCCACGCTCCTGACGCGGCGGTTGCCGAGGTGGTCGATGTTGTCGATCGTACCGATCCCGTAGCGCAGGTCGAGGTTCGTGGAGACCGCCGCGATGACGTCGTCGACGGTGATGTGCCTGTGATTGAGTTTGTCGATGAGCGGGCGGATGACCTTCTTTTCCTCAGCGGAAACGGACACTTCCTCCCTTCTCAGGATTTCGTGGAATTTTTTGCACGCTTCCACGAATTTGATGCGGTTCTCGCGGCGTTTTTCGCGGTTTTTGCGTTCTTCCTGCTTCTCGTCGTCCGTCTTTTTCGTCTCTTCGGTGAAGTATGCGGCGTTGATGCGGTCGCGGAAGTTTTCGGCGACCGTCTCGGCGTCGTCATGCTCCGCGGCGGCGGCGATCTCTTCGGAGAACTTGAAGTTCGGATAATAAATGGTGGACAAAAGCCCGAGGCTCTTCGGATTCTTGTCGGAAACGGCGGAGAAATTCACCGTGTTGTTGCCGATGACCTTATGGCGCATTTCGCCCGCGCGTTCGTCGGAAACGAGGACGTACACCTCGTTGATGCCCGCGTCCTGGATCTCGAACGCCTTTTTCTCGGAGATCTTCTCCCCTTTTGCGACGATGAGCTCGCCCGTTTCGGGGTTGAACAGATCGTCCGCCGAAATGCAGCCGGGCAAACGGTAAGCCACGTTGAGTTTTTTGTTGAATTTATACCTGCCCACTTTGACGACGTCATAGCGGCGGGGATCGAAAAAGAGGTTGTGCAGGTGCTGGCGCACGGAATCGTCCGTCGGCACTTCGCCGGGGCGCAGTCTTCTGTACAGCTCGATGAGACCGTCCTGCTCGCTCTTTGCGGTATCCTTCTCGATGGTGGCGGCGATCATCTTGTCGTCGCCGAAAATATCGGTGATCGCGACGTCGGAACCGAAGCCGAGCGCGCGCAGAAGGACGGTCGCGCAGATCTTTCTCTTTCTGTCGACGTGTACCCACATGACGCCCTGCGAATCCTGTTCGAATTCCAGCCACGCGCCGCGGTTGGGGATGACCGTGGTCTTATACATTTCCCTGCCCGACTTGTCCTTTTCCGATTCGTTGTACGCGCCCGGGGAACGGACGAGCTGGGAGACGATGACGCGCTCCGCGCCGTTGATGATAAAGGAGCCGTTATCCGTCATGAGCGGAAAATCGCCCATGAACACTTCCTGGTCGATGACTTCTTCCTTGACTTTATTGACAAGGCGCACTTTTACCCGAAGCGGAAGCGCATACGTTGCGTCGCGGTTCCTGCATTCCTTCTCGTCATATTTCGGCTTCGTGCCGAATTCATGACTGAGAAAATACAGTTCGAAGTGATCGGAATAGTCCGTGATGGGCGAAAAGTCTTCGAAGACTTCGCCGATGCCCTCTTCGATGAAAGTTCTGTACGAGTTTTTCTGGATCTCGACGAGATCGGGGATCTCGATCGCCTCGTTGATCTTTCCGAACTTCCTTCTCTCTGTCTTGCCGAACTTCTGAATAGGTAAATTCATTCACTTGCTCCTTTATAAAATTCGTTGTGGGGATTGCCTGCACCTTTGACCGCGCAAAGAAAAATTTTTCGGACAACTTTCCTTCCGCTTCTTTACATATCAGATGTTTTGCTGTATAATATTCCCGATCGGCAAAAGCCGACGCGCGCCTTTCCTATACAATATTATATATATAATACGGCGGACAAGGCGGAGCGGGAAGGTTTTTCCCCTGCGCACGGGGCGAAAAAGGGCAAAAAACACATTATACTCCATAATGATACAGTTTAGTATTATATAAAAATCTGAAAGAAAAGTCAACTGCTTTTTCGAGCGGCAAAAAATTTTTTTAAAAAATAAGGCAATTTTCGCTGAAAAGCGACAAATGTCGGCAAAGAATGCGCGGCGGCGGAGGAATACCCCGCCACCGCTTTTCTCTGCCAAAAACCGCCTTTATCGGAGACAAATGGTATGAGGATAGACAAATTCCTGAAAGTATCGCGGATATTGAAAAGAAGGACGGTCGCGGGCGAAGCCTGCAAAGCGGGCAAAGTCAGCGTCAACGGCAAAGAAGTCAAGCCCGCTTACAACCTGAAAGTCGGCGATGTCGTGGAACTCGGCTTCGCGGCGGGCACCCTGCGTTTCCGCGTGCTCGCGCTCAGAGAAACCGTCAAAAAAGAGGAAGCCTCCTCCCTCTACGAGATCATCGGCGGTGCCCAATGAGGATCGCGGCAGTCATTCCCGCGGCGGGCTGCGGCACGCGGACGGGATTTTCAAAAAACAAGATCCTCCAAAAAATAGGCGGCGTTTCCGTCATCGCGCGCACCCTTTCCGTCTTTGAAAGAGAAGAGCGCATCGGCGATATCCTCGTCTGCGCAAGCGAAAACGACCGCGCGGAACTTGCGCGCGAGATCGCGCCTTTTCGCAAAGTTTCCCTCACCGAGGGCGGCGACACGCGCACGCAGTCGGTGAAAAACGCGCTCGAAACGCTCGCGCGGCTTCCCCAGCCGCCCGATTACGTGCTCATACACGATGCGGCGCGCCCCTTCGTCTCCGAAAAGATCATTTCCGACTGCATCAAAACGGCAATGCAGTTCGGCAGTGCCGTCTGCGCCCTCCCCTGCACCGATACCGCCGTCCTCTCCGAAAGCGGTTTTGCCGCCGCGCCCGTCGCACGCGATAAGCTCTTTACGTTGCAGACGCCGCAGGGCTTCGCCTTTGCCCCCCTGCTCGGCGCTTACAGAAAAATTGCGGACGGCGACGCCTTCACAGACGATTCGGGCGTATTCATGAAATACGTCGGCCCGCCCCGCCTGTTTGCGGGCGAAAGACAGAATGTCAAACTGACCTTCTCGGAGGATTTTCATATGCAGACGGATATGCGCACGGGGATCGGCACGGACACGCACGCTTTCGGCGCAAAACAAGATCACATCGTGCTCGGAGGCGTCAGGATCCCTTCCGAGAGCGGGCTCATCGCGCACAGCGACGGCGACGTTTTATGCCACGCCGTCATGGACGCGCTCCTCTCCGCGGCGGGACTTCCCGACATCGGGCACCATTTTCCCGACACAGACGCGCAGTATAAAGGCGCGGACAGTCTCGCCCTGCTCGCAAAAGTATGCGATCTCGTCGCCGCGGAGGGCTTTGCCGCGGGCAACCTCTCCGTTTCGGTCATGGCGGAAAAGCCGAAGCTCGCGCCTTATATCCCGCAGATGAAACAAAATCTCGCCGACGTTTTGGGCATTTCGCCGCAATGCGTCGGCATATCCGCAGGCACCAACGAAAAGCTCGGCTATATCGGCAGGGGCGAAGGGATCACGGTGTTTGCGAACGTGCTCATAAAGAGCGGCGCAAAAATGTAACATATTGCGGGGGAAAGAAAAATGAGAAAAACGGTATGGAAAATATTGCCCGTTCTGCTTTTGTGTATAGCGGCGCTGACGGCGGCGGGCTGCGCCAAAGAAACGCAACAGCACGCCGTACTTGCCGTGTACGACAATTTCGGCCGGGAATGGTGTCGCCTGAGCGAGCAGGAGTATAAAAAGGAAATAGAGATCCCCTTTGACGGCAAGGAGCGCTCTTTCCGGGCAGAACTGTTTTCCCCAAACGGAGATGTTCTGCCGCAAGACGAAAACCCGACCGATACGCAATTGGTCTCCTTTGTTTCTCCTGACGGGTTATCGGCGGAATCACCCGCCGCCGTTTGCGAAGCGGGCACTTATTTTTATTGGTTTTCCGTACGCAGCGGCGCCGCGCACGCATTCCCGTTTCAGGCGTTTCTTACCGTACACATAACGGCGGAACGAACAGAGGAAAACGAGCCGCAGCCCCTGCTTTACGGGCAGAACGAACTTTCGCTGCAAGCGGGCGAAGAAAAGTGCTTTTCCCTCCCGCAGGGCGAAAGCATTTCTGTACTGCGCTGCGACATTGCGGGCATTTCCGTTTCGGCCTGGAATAAAACCATGACGGCCGAATATCCGCTGTCGGCAAACGGAAACGAATGGCAGCTTTACCTCGGCGCAGACAAAGACGCCGAATGCGTCGTAAAAATAGGAAACGGTACGGCAAACGATATTGCAAACGTGCCCGTCTTTCTGCAAAAGGGCACGGAACTTGCGCTCGGCGAGGCTTCGGCCGTCACCGTTTTTACGGAAAAGTATTTTTATTTTTCCCCCGAAACGGACGGCTTTTATTCGATCGGCTGCGACGCCGAAAGCATAGACGTATCTTTCCCGAATATGCCTGAAAGCGCCGACGGGTATTATTTATACGGCGGGAGGCAATACGTCGTCAAGCTCTCCGCAAAAGAGCAAACGAGCGGAACCATCACCCCGCAGCGGGTATACGCGGCGCTGACCGTGGGCGAAAATCGCGTAGCGGGGCAATACCTCAGGTTTGTTCCGAAGGTAACCAATACTTATACGTTCGATTTCCCGGAAAATTCCCTTGATAAAATCGTTGCCGACGGCAAAACGACAGACGCGGAAGGCGGAGTTTATTCTGCGGAAATGGAAGAAGGCAAGGCGTACTGCTTTATTTTACGGAACGCCTCTTCGGGCACGATCCCCGTATATGTCGATTTCGCCTGCGAAGAGCTGAACGTCGGCGAGCGGAAAAATATCGGGCTCAACGAAAGCGGCTATGCCTTCTTCAAAGTATCCATAACAGAGAACACGCAGTACGAAATCGTCAGTGATTTCGACGCCGAAGTTTACACTCCCGAATTGCTGAAAGCCGACCTTTCCGAAGATCCGCGGTGGAGCAGAGTTTTTTACTATGTACGTTTCAGCGGCAGTCCGCTTGCGGACGGAAACGCCGAAATCAGACTTTCCGGGTATAAAAGGGATCCGGGGCAAAAGATCACGGTTACGCAGACTTCATATTTCGTATTTTCGCTGTCGCCCGGAACCGAATATACGCTTACGAGCAGCGGAAATCAATACGACGAAACGCAAAAGCTTTTTTATATCTACGACGAAAACGGGGATCTTCTGGCAGCGGGCGAAGGGATCACGGAAATCGCCTTTACCGCAAAAACGGAGCGCATTCTCGTCAAGGTAACGCTGGAAATCGAGGGGCACACGATCGGTTTTTGCATCGATCAAAAAAACTGAACGGCAAAGCTCTGCAAAGAAAATCCGCTCTCTTTTTAATAAAGCCCAAGGAGCCGTTATGAAGCACACCCTATCAGACAAACTTTTATGGCAGAGCCTGCCCGACGGCGCTACGGTCATGTACGCCTTTTTCAATGAAGACAGATCGCGGCGCATCCTCGTCTACCGCAACATGACGGAAATCGCGCAAACGAAATAGAAAGCAGAGGAGAATGAAATTGGCAAAATCCAAATCGGTCTATGTATGTTCGGAATGCGGCGCGCAGAGCCCGCAGTGGCTGGGCAGATGCCCCGGTTGCGGCAAATTCGGCACGCTCGTAGAGGAAATAACTGAAAGCGCCGCGCCGCAAAAAGCCGCAAAACGGGAGCGTTCGGTTTCCGCAAAGCGACCAATTCCCCTTTCGGAAGTCAAAGAAGAGCGGTATTCGCGCGTATCTTCGGGCATTGCGGAGCTCGACACAGTGCTCGGCGGCGGCATCGTTCCCGGCTCGCTCATTCTCATCGGCGGGGATCCGGGCATCGGCAAGAGCACCCTGCTCACGGA
>CALVSU010000092.1 GCA_944359385.1 uncultured Clostridia bacterium
TTCCCGCGGGGAGCGTCGTGTACGGCAACCCCTTCCGCATCGTCCGCGCAGCCACGGAAGAAGAGAAAAAAGGGGTCATGCTGAACGCGCAGGCGTATGTGAAGCTGGCGGAGAGGTATATAGCGGACGAAAAGCAGGGGAAATTATGATAATAAGGTAAAAACCGCAAAAAAAGAATCATTTACACTTGACTAAATTTACAAACTTTACTATAATTATTGAGTATATTTCTTGTTTTTGACAGAAAAGAGAAACGATACGTTCCCGCCGCCCCGCAAAAGCGCGGTGCGGGAAGACGTGCACGCCGTTTGCCGCGGCGGGCGCGCAGGAAATACTTATTGAGTTGCAGGAGGAGGCAATGGGCAAGAAAAAATCGGCGGTATTGATCATACTGTTTACGATTGTGCTCGCGGGCGTTTTGTTTCTGAGCATCACGCCGACGTTTCCCGTCAAGAGCCCGTATTCTTTCAGATCGCTTTTGAGCATCGTCGATCTGGGGAAAGATCTCGACGGCGGGTACTACACGGTCTATTATCCCGAAGGGGTGATTTCCAAGGCCGAGTACGAAACGCTGAAAGCGGAATACGATTACGTCCTCGAAAACACGGAAGAGGGGCAAACGCCCTCCGTGGACAACCCCGAGGAAAATTACAAGCCTTATAAGGGTCTATACCTTTCGACCGATATCTATTCGGAGGAAACGGGCGTAACGGCAGAATTCAAAGAAGAATTCGAGCAGGCATACAGAGTCGTGAAAGCGCGCTATGAAGCGAGAGGGCTTACCGACTATGCGGTCCGTTTGCAGGACGACTATACGATCCGCGCGGAGATCCCTCGCCTCGCGCTCAGTGACTCCGATTCCGAATCGCTTGCGCAGGATCTGTTCACGAAATTTGCATATTCGGGCGGTCTCGTCTTTACCGATGCGTCTTCCGCGACCGCTTCGGGCACCGTCGAAATGGAGGGCACGAGCGAATACATCAAGGGGGCTTCCACCGTCGATGCGGGTGACAGCGGCTATGCCGTCGTCATCAAATTCACGAAAGCCGGCCGTGCGAAGTTCAAGGAGATTACGGGAACTTTGGCCTCTTCTTCTTCTTCGGACAGCAGTTCTTCTTCGGGCGCGACGCTCAATATCTATATGGGCGACGAGCTCCTGATGGGGGCTTCCGTCAGTGAAGAAATGGATCAGGGTTCCGTCTATATCACGGGCAACTACACGCGCGAATCGGCAGAAACGATGGCGGTCGTCATCAACTCTGCGATCGCCGAAAATGATATCATCGATCTTACTTTCCAGTCCCCCGAGTATTATTCGGTGGATCCTTCCATGGGCGAATATGCCGCGGTCACGGTCGCTGCCGTCATCGGCGTGCTCGTGCTTGCGATGCTTATCTTCTCGATTGTGAAGTTCAAGGGAATGGGGCTTGCGCATCTGTACGGATTTTTGACGTATGCGCTCGCGGTGATCGCCTGCATCTCGCTGATTTCCGTCATACAGATCACGATGGGCGGCGTTCTGGCGATCCTGCTCGCTTCGGCGATCATGGTATCCTGCAATTACTACGCATTCAATAATATTAAAAAAGAGTTTGCGACGGGCAAGACGCTGACGGCGTCCGTGAAATCGGGCTATAAAAAGAGTCTTGCGTTCACGATCGACCTTCATGCGATCCTGCTGATCGCGGGTCTTGCGCTGTATCTGATCGCGACGGGGCCCGTGAAAATGATGGGACTCGTGTTTACGCTGTGCATTGCGCTCTCCGCGTTCTGCACATTGCTCGTGACGAGGTTCTGCCTCTACATCTGGATGGCACAGCCCAGGAATAAGATCGCGTTTGTAGGCTTCAAGAGGGAGGAAACGGAAGATGAATAACATTCCTGTCAAAAAGCGCCTCTTCATCTGTCTTGCGATCAGCCTTGTCCTTATCATTGCGGGCGCGTTCCTGCTTGGTTTTCTGGGGTTTAATCCCGATCGCGATACCAAAGACCGTGTTTCTTTGCAGGTCACGGACAACGGCTATATGGCGATCGATCCGGATTTCCGCGACAGCCTGCGATCTTTCTGCGAAACCAAGATTTCTGCAGGCGGCTTTTCCGTAACGGATGTCGCTTATGCTTCGGAATCTTCGGGCGGCTCCGGTTCTTTGGAGTTTGTCCTCGACGGTGCGAGCGAAGAAAAACTGGCTTCCTTTGTCGGTGAGCTGGATGCGGCGCTCTCTTCGGCGCAGTACGGCGAAGGGACGGAGAATGCCGGCACATATAAAGAGCTGAGCGGGGTTTCCGTTACCTATCATACTTCCGGTTATGTGTTGCATACCGAAGTGATCTGGCGTGCCGCGGTTGCGGCGGGCGTTGCGGCGGTGCTTCTGTTGGCTTACGTCGCGATCCGCTTCAAGGTCGGCATGGGTGTGACCTCTTTGGTTGCCGCCGTACACGACGTGCTCCTTACCCTGGGCGTGATCGCTCTCGTGCGCATCCCCGTGGGTATGTCCCTCGTATGCGTGGCGGTGTTCGCGTTGTTGCTTTCCGTGTTCCTGAATCTCAAGGTGTTCGGGAAAATGCGCAAAGATCTGCTTTTGGAAGACCGTAAGGAGCTCTCTGCGGAACAGGCGGTCGCGCTTTCTGTCAAAGAGAGCAGAAAAGGCATTTTTGTGGCGGATATTCTGGTTGCGTCTGCCGTCGTCATTCTCGCGATCGCTGGGCTGTTCGTAGGGTTCGATATGTTCTCGTTTATGCTCGGCGCGTTGGTGGCGATCCTCGTTGCCAATTATTCCGCGCTCGTTCTCTCTCCTGCGATCTATACGCTCATCAAGGAGAAATCGGATGCGAACCGCGCGAAGCGTGCAAAGTACAATTACGCTTCGGAAAAAGCGAAGAAGAAAAATGCAAAGAGCGAGGATAAGGTACCTGCCGCCGAAACGGGCGAGGCCCAATCCTGAATCTGATCGAAAGGCGGGCAGATTGCCCGCCTTTTTCTGTCTGTATACCAAAATTCGGAAAAAATGGAATGACTGTGCAGAGCGTTTGCAGAGAAGAAATCTTTGGTCAGAGCGTTTTAATAATTCGGACATCACACGGTCTGCCTGTATAATAGCGTGCGGTATCGGCAAAGTGTTTTGGTAAAAGTGTTGTTGCAAAATCTTTAAAAAATCGGACGCCGCAGAAAGAATGGAAAAAGAGGGCGGCGTAAAATTATTTTTTGAAAGCGGGTTGCACAAAATGATTTTTTGAAAGCGGCGCGGACGGCGCGCATCGATGCGACATGATAAGGTAATACTATGAAAAAGATCGTAGAGGAGTGTAAGAGCTCCCCCGAACAACTGGATAAGATCAGGTCGATCGCTTCTGCGTGCGGTATACGCGAACTGACGGCGCGCATTTTGTATGCGCGCGGCATCGATACGCCCGAAAAAGCGGCGCGCTTTTTGTCGCCTTCCAAGAAGAATTTTCTCTCGCCTTTTTTGATGCGCGGCATGGCGGAACTTGCCGCCGCAATGAAACAGGCGAAAGAAGCGGGAGACACGGTCGTCGTCTTCGGTGATTACGATGCGGACGGAATCTGTGCCGCGTCCATACTGACCGCCGCCCTCCGTGAGTTCGGCGTGCATGCCGAAGCGTACATTCCCGAACGGGCGGAAGGGTACGGCATGAGCGTTTCCGCGCTTGCAAAGATCATCGATCGATATGCTCCTTCGTATATTGTGACGGTCGACTGCGGTATCAGCAACAAAGAGGAAGTGGAATATATTCGTTCCCGCGGCGTCACGCCCGTCGTGACCGATCACCACGAGCTTCCCGACGTCCTGCCCGATTGCGTGATCGTCAATCCCAAGCTCAAAGACGATTATCCCTATGACAATCTGTGCGGCGCGGGAGTCGCTTTCAAGATCGCGTGCGCGCTTCTGGGCGAAAAGGCATATGCGCTTTTGGATCTTGCGGCGATCGCGACGGTTGCGGACAGCGTTCCGCTGGTCGGCGAGAACAGGGATATCGTGTTCGAAGGGTTGAAGCTCATCAACCGCAGACCGCGCGCGGCGATCGCACAGCTTCTCTCGGTCAAGCGCGACGACATCACGGCGCAGTCTCTGGCATTCACGCTTGCGCCGCGCATCAATGCGGCGGGCAGAATGGGAGACGCGAACTGTGCGCTCAGGCTGTTCACGAGCGAAGACAAAGAGGAGATCTATACGCTTGCCTGCCGTCTGAATGCGTTCAATCTCGAACGCCAGCAGGTCTGCGACGAGGTATATAAAAGCGCGAAAGAGAAGCTGGAAAAAGAGGGCGGTGCTTATGACAGCGCCATTCTTTTATACGACGAAAGCTGGAGCACGGGGCTTGTCGGCATCGTTGCGGCAAAGCTCGCAGAAGAGTTCAACCGCCCCGCGATCCTGTTCGTAAAAAACGGCGATATGCTCAAAGGTTCCGCGCGGACGATCGACAACATCAATATTTACGAAGCTCTGAAGCATTGCTCGGAGCATATCGAGGAGTTCGGCGGGCATTCGCAGGCGGCGGGCGTAAAAGTGAAAGAGTCGGGATTTGCCGCGCTGAAAGGGGCGCTGTGCGCTTTTCTCGATCAGACATACCGTCGGGCGGACTTTATTCCTTCGCTCAGCGTGGCGGCGGATGTGGATTTTAAATTCGATGTATCGCTTGCGCAGGAGCTCGAAAAGCTGGAGCCTTGCGGCGTGGGCAACAGACGCCCGCTCTTTTCGGTTTCTGTCGGCAGCGTCAAGGCGAAGCCGCTCAAAGAGGGTTCTCCGCACATTTCCGTCAAGACGGACGCGATCGATCTCGTCTGGTTCGGAGGAGAGAAGTCTTTGCCGCTCCTTCGCACGGATACGCAAAAGCGCATCGTGTTTGAATGCGGATTATCGCGTTTCCGCGGCGAGACGTATGCGCGCGGCGTCGTCAAGGACATGGTCTGCGGCGCCGAAAAGGGAGAGATGACCCGCCGTTACATTTTCAGAAATAATCTCCTGCGCCTGTGCGGCGTCCGTGCGGATGTGAAGCCGCAGTCCATGACTTCGGAAGAGATCTGCGCGGAGATCGGCAAAATGCGCGAGGCGTGTTCTTACGGGCTTCTGCTGATCGCATCCGAAGAAGTGCCCGAAATTTTTTCTGAGGCGACGGCGGGGCTGGATACCGATCTTTTCCAGCTCGCCTCGTCGAACGTGGGAAATTCCGTTCTCGTTTCGCCTGTCACGGACGCGGATTTTGCATACTATAAAGAGGTGATTTTTCTCGATGCGCCCGCAGATCTCAATATTCCCGCGCTGGAAGGGAAAAAAGTGGTTGTCAACAGCGAGATTTGCGGTTATAATAAGATTGCGGCGCTGGATACGTCGCGGGAAACGCTCGGGGAGATATACCGTGCTTTGCGTCTGCGCCCTGCGGGCGAGGACAGCGTCGCGCTGACCTGTGCAGGACTTTCATTCCCGCCCGAAGAGGTGATCTTTGCGGCGGAAGTGTTCGCCGAACTGGGACTTTTGCGGTTTGAAAACGGCAAACCTACACTTGCAAAGAACAAAAAATCCGACCTCTCTTTGTCCGCGCTTTACAATGCGGTCTGCGCGCTGAAACAGAGATGACGGACGGCTTTCGGCGCGTCTGTGCGCGGAAACAAGGGCGGAAGGTCTGATAAGGCGTTTCGGGCGTTTGAAGGAAAGATGATATGAACACCGTATTGCAGATGATCTATGACAATTATACGGGCGGAGAGAGGGAGCTTCTCGTCCGTGCCTTTCATTATGCCGATCAGGCGCACACGGGGCAGAAGCGCGCTTCGGGGGAAGCGTACTTTATCCATCCTTGCGCGGTCGCGAAGATCCTGATGGAGCTGGGATTGGACAGCGCCACGGTCGCCGCCGCCTTTCTGCACGACGTCATCGAGGATACGCCCGTGACGGAGGAGGACATACGTAAAGAGTTCGGCGAAGAGATACTTGCGCTTGTGGCGGGCGTGACGAAACTGGACAAGATCGTCTTTAAGTCCAGGGAAGAGGAAGAGGCGGAAAACTTCCGCAAGATCTTCGTCGCGATGGCGAAGGATATCCGTGTCATCATCATCAAGCTTGCCGACCGCCTGCACAATATGCGTTCTTTGAATTTTTTGTCCAAAGAGCGGCAGATCAAAATGGCGCAGGAAACGCTGGACATCTATACGCCGCTCGCGGGCAGGCTGGGTATTTCGCAGATCAAGTGCGAGCTGGAAGACCTGTGTCTCAAATACCTTGAACCGGAAGCGTATGAGTTTCTCGTCGAGAACATTCATCAGAAGTTGGAGGAGCGGCATAAGTTCGTCGATTCCGTCGTCAAGGAGATCAAGGGGATCCTCGACGAGAGCAAAATCGAAGGGGAAGTGTTCGGACGTCCCAAGCATTTTTATTCCATCTATAAAAAGATGAAATTGCAGAACAAAACCCTAGATCAGATATATGATCTCACGGCTGTCCGCGTCATCGTCGGCACCGTGGACGAATGCTACGAGGTGTTCGGCAAGATCCACAAAAAATGGAAACCCATTCCGGGGCGCATCAAGGACTATATCGCGACCCCGAAGGCAAATATGTATCAGTCTCTGCATACGACGGTCGTCACCAATTTCGGACAGCCCTTTGAGATACAGATCCGCACCTTTGAAATGCACCGCATCGCCGAATTCGGTATCGCGGCGCACTGGAAATACAAAGAGAAAAAGACGGAGGATTCCTCCTTCACCGAGCGGCTCTCCTGGATCCGCGAGGTGCTCGACTGGGAAGGCGGGCTGAAAGATTCCAAGGAATTCATGGAATCGTTAAAGACGGAGCTGTACAGCAACGAACTGCTCGTCTTTACGCCGAAAGGGAAGGTCATTTCCCTGCCCAAAGACGCGACGCCCATTGACTTTGCGTACGCCATTCACAGCGAGATCGGCAACCGCTGTACGGGCGCGCGCGTGAACGGCAAGATCGTGCCCCTCGGCAGTACTTTGCAGACGGGCGACGTCGTCGAAGTGCTCACTTCGTCCGCATCGAAAGGCCCTTCCTGGGACTGGCTGAAGATCGTCAAATCTTCCAGCGCCCGCGCAAAGATCAAACAGTTTTTCAAGCGGGAGATGAAGGAAGAAAACATCAAGCTCGGCAAGAGCATGTTGGAAAACGAGGCAAAACGGCGCGGATA
>CALVSU010000093.1 GCA_944359385.1 uncultured Clostridia bacterium
ACCGCAGACACGGCCCTGCTGCAAAATGCAAGAAACCGCCTTCCGATTTTGTCGGAAGGCGGTTTTGATAAGAAGCGGAGCAATGAATCTTATAGGCAACATTAATGAAAAATTGTGCAGTATTCACTCTAAACAAAAAAAGATTGTTCTCAATTCCTTTTTACGGAAGATCGTTCCTCAACGCGATCTTTCAATTTCGGATTATTATCGTCCCCCCAAAAAAGAAGCATATTTACTTACAGTTATATTAACAATTATAGACATTATATTAGGAATAAGCTTTAGTATAGCGGCGGTGTTTGTAAAAATTTTTACAGAGTTGAATGAAAGCACGCTTCGGAAGATGGGGCAGGACAGATGTCTGACCATGCCCGGTCAGACTTGTCTGCGCTCTTTGTGTCAGATTTCCTCTTTGCGCGCTTCGATGGGAACGTAAGCGCGCTTTTCGGCGACTGCCTGGTAGCCGGGGCGGATGATCTTGCCGCCGTTGGTGATCTCTTCCATTCTGTGTGCCGACCAGCCCGAAATGCGCGAAACGGCAAAGAAGGGCGTATACAGTTCCCTAGGAAGATCGAGCATATCATAGACAAAGCCCGAGAAGAAGTCCACGTTGGGGCTGACGCCCTTGTAGATCTTGCGCTTTTCCGCGATGAGCTCCGCCGCCATGTTCGCGACGGATTTTCTCATCTCGTATTCTTTCTCCATGTGCTTTTCGACGGCGAGCTTTTCCGCAAACGATTTGAGGATATCCGCGCGCGGGTCGGAGAGGGAATACACCGCGTGCCCCATGCCGTAGATGAGCCCCGAGCGGTCGAACGCCTCTTTGTCGAGCATTTTCGCAAGGTAGTCTTTGAGCTTTCCCTTGTCAAAATCGGGCACGTTCGCCTTGATGTTGTCGAACATCTCGCACACTTTGATGTTCGCGCCGCCGTGTTTGGGTCCTTTGAGGGAGCCGAGGGAAGCTGCGACGGAGGAATATGTATCCGTTCCCGAAGAGGTGACGACGTGCGTCGTGAAAGTGGAGTTGTTGCCGCCGCCGTGTTCCGCGTGCAAGACGAGACAGAGGTCGAGCACTTCCGCTTCGAGTTCGGTGTATTTGCTGTCTTCGCGCAGGATGTGCAGGATGTTTTCCGCGGTGGAGAGTTCCTTTTTCGGCTTATGGATGAACAGCGAAGCGTCCGAATGGTAATAGTTATACGCTTTCTGGCTGTAAACGGTGAGAAGGGGGAACTGCGCGATGAGCTGGAGCGACTGGCGTAAAACGTTCTTTTTCGAGGTGTCGTCGGGTTTCGGATCGTAGGAATACAGGCTCAGCACACAGCGCGCGAGCATGTTCATCATGTCTTTGGACGGCGCCTTCATGATGATGTCGCGGACGAACGAAGGGGGAAGGGTGCGGAAATCCGCGAGGATCTCGCAGAATCTTTCCAGCTGCGCCTTTGTGGGGAGATGCCCGAAGAGAAGGAGGTAGGTGATCTCTTCGAAATCGAAGCGGCGCCCCTGCGCGCCTTTTACGAGGTCGCGGATGTTGTAGCCGCGGTAATAGAGCTGCCCGTCGATGGGGATCTTGTTGCCGTCCGCATCTTTGCCGAAGGCGTTGATCTCGGAGATCTCCGTCAGCCCGCAGACGACGCCGTTGCCGTTGATGTCGCGAAGACCGCGTTTGACGTCGTATTTTTCATAGAGTTTGGGGTTGATGATGTCGCTTTTGCTCGCCATTTTGGTGAGTTCCATGATATCCTGCGAATATTTGGAAAGTTTGTCGAGAAACTGATCCCGCAGATAAGGGTAATGCATGGTATTGGCCTCCTTTTGGGCAGAAAATGCGTAAACAAAGCAAGAAACCGTGCGCAAAATGCGGCGCGCGGCGGCATTTGAGTTTATTTATTATACAATAAAAGGCAGGAAATGTCAAGTATCGGATCGCGGGCGCATCTTTCGCGCTTTTTTCAAAAAAAATATCGTAAATTAACGTTCATATCTATTGAAAAAAGAGTTGAGTTATGATAAAATATAAGTCATGAACGCTACGCGGGGGGAACCGCGTAATTTTTACGGAGGTTATTGTCAGTGGCTAAGAAAATCGACGTTCCTTTCAACGGTACGAAGGAACAGGAAGAACGTCTCAGGAAAGTGCTGGCGGATCTGAAAATCGAACACGGCGGCAAAGGGCTCATGATCGCTTCCCTTCAGAAAGCGCAGGAGATCTACGGTTATCTGCCCGAAGCGGTACAGCAGATCATCGCCGACGAACTGGGCGTTTCCCTTGCGGAAGTGTACGGCGTCGCGACCTTTTACGCGCAGTTTTCGCTGTATCCGAAGGGACAGTATAAGATCGGCGTCTGTCTCGGCACGGCGTGCTATGTCAAGGGCTCGGGCGACGTTTACAAGAAAGTGTGCGAAACGCTGAAGATCGAAGGGGGACAGTGCACGGACGATCTGAAATTCTCGCTGGACGCGACGCGTTGCATCGGTTGCTGCGGTCTTGCGCCCGTCATGACGATCAACGACGACGTGTACGGCAAGGTCACGCCCGAAGAGGTCGAGGGCATTCTCGCAAAATACAGGGACTGAGCGGATGAGAGAACTCGCACTCAACATTCTCGACATCGCGGAAAATTCCCTTGCCGCGGGCGCAAAGCTCATCGGAATCAGCCTGACGGCGGATTTTGATGAGGACAGAATGGAGATCGGGATCACCGACGACGGGTGCGGCATGGACAAAGACACGCTCGCGCGGGTCACGGATCCCTTTACGACGTCGCGGACGACGAGGTCTGTCGGCATGGGGCTGCCCCTTTTCAAATTCTCCGCGGAGAGCGCGGGAGGGCGTTTTCATATCGAGTCGGAGAAGGGGAAAGGCACCTCGGTGACGGCGGAATACCGCATCAGCCATATCGACAGGATGCCGCTCGGCGATTTCGGCGGAGTCGTATTGCAGCTTGTCACGATGAATCAGGGGGTGGATTTCCGCGTCGCCGTAAAGGTCGGAAAAGCGGAAGGCGTGCTCGATACCCGCGAAGTGCGGGAGATCCTGGGGGATGTACCGCTGGACGCGCCCGAGATCAGGGCGTTTTTAAGAGATTATATTCAGGAAAATTTAGTCAGCATTTACGGAGGTAGGTTATGAAAAGTTTGGAAGAACTCAAAGCGCTGCGCGACAAGATGAAATCCCAGACGGACAACAGGGCCGTTGCGGGGACGGACGAAACGGTCATCAAGGTCGGCATGGCGACGTGCGGCATCGCCGCGGGGGCGCGTCCCGTTCTTACGGCGCTTTTGGATGAGGCGGAAAAGAGACAGCTCCATAACGTGAGCATTTCGCAGACGGGCTGCATCGGGCTTTGCAGGCTCGAACCCATCGTGGAAGTGTTCAGGGACGGGCAGAAATATACGTATGTGCTCATGACGCCCGAAAAGGCGCGCCGCATGATCGTGGAGCACGTCGTCAACGGCAATCCTTGTCAGGAATATCTGATCGGCGAGAATTAAGGGCGGAGGAAGAGATACAATGTTCAGATCGCATATTCTTGTCTGCGGGGGTACGGGCTGTACTTCCGGCAATTCGATGAAAATTTACGAAGCGCTCGTCGCTCGTATCCGGAAAGAAGGGCTCGAAAACGAAGTCCATGTTACAAAAACGGGCTGTTTCGGTCTTTGCGCGCTCGGTCCCATCATGATCGTCTATCCCGAAGGCGCTTTCTACTCTCAGGTGAAAGTGGAAGACGTCGACGAGATCATCGACGAACACATCATCAAAGGCCGTATCGTCACCCGCCTTCTCTATAAAGAGACGGTAGGGGAAAACGGCGACATCAAAGCGCTCAGCGATACCAATTTCTATAAAAAACAACACCGCGTCGCGCTGAGAAACTGCGGCGTGATCAACCCCGAAAAGATCGAGGAATACATCGCTTACGACGGGTATCAGGCGCTCGGCAAAGTGCTCACCGAAATGACCCCGCAGGACGTCATCGACGTCATTTCCAAATCCGGACTGCGCGGCCGCGGCGGCGCGGGCTTCCCGACGGGCAGGAAATGGCAGTTCGCCAAAAATTCGCCCGGCAAGAAAAAATACGTCTGCTGCAACGCCGACGAGGGCGACCCCGGCGCGTTCATGGACCGTTCCATTCTCGAAGGCGATCCGCATGCGGTCATCGAGGCGATGGCGATCGCCGCGTATGCGATCGGTTCCGATCAGGGTTACATATACGTCCGCGCGGAGTACCCGATCGCCGTCCAGAGGCTGACCATCGCGATCAAACAGGCGCGCGAATACGGGCTTCTCGGCAAAAACATCTTCGGCACGGGCTTTAACTTCGACCTCGATATCCGTCTCGGCGCGGGTGCGTTCGTCTGCGGCGAGGAAACGGCGCTGATGACCTCCATCGAAGGACACCGCGGCGAGCCGAGGCCCCGTCCTCCGTTCCCCGCAGTCAAGGGGCTGTTCGGGAAACCGACCATCCTCAACAACGTCGAAACGTATGCGAACGTCGCGCAGATCATTCTCAAAGGCGCCGACTGGTTCGCGTCTATGGGCACCGAAAAGAGCCGCGGCACGAAAGTGTTCGCGCTCGGCGGCAAGATCCACAATACGGGACTCGTCGAGATCCCGATGGGCACGACCATGCGCGAGATCATCTATGACATCGGCGGCGGCTGCCCGAACGGCAAAAAGTTCAAAGCGGCGCAGACGGGCGGCCCCTCGGGCGGCTGTATCCCCGCGCACCTCATCGATACCCCGATCGACTACGACAACCTCCTTGCCATCGGCTCCATGATGGGGTCGGGCGGCCTTATCGTCATGGACGAGGACAACTGCATGGTCGACATCGCAAAGTTCTTCCTCGAATTCACCGTAGACGAGAGCTGCGGCAAATGCACCGCCTGCCGCATCGGCACCAAGCGCCTTTATGAAATGCTGTGCAAAGTCACCGACGGCACCGCGACAATGGAAGATCTGGACAAGATGGAAGAGCTGTGCTACTACATCAAAGAGAATTCCCTTTGCGGTCTCGGTCAGACGGCGCCCAACCCCGTTCTTTCCACGCTGCATTATTTCCGTGACGAGTACGAAGCGCACGTGCGCGACAAGCGCTGCCCTGCGGGCGTATGCAAGAAGCTCCTGCGCTATCAGATCGTGGCGGACAAATGCAAAGGCTGTACGCTCTGCGCGCGCAACTGCCCTGTCGGCGCGATCACGGGCAGCGTCAAAGAACCGCACGTCATCGATCCCGAAAAGTGCATCAAGTGCGGCGTCTGCATGGAAAAATGCCGCTTCGGCGCGGTCATCAAAGCATAACGGGGAGGAAAAGAGAAGATGGTACATTTGAAGATAAACAATATTCCCGTAGAAGTCAAAGAGGGGACGACCATTCTGGAAGCGGCAAAAATTGCCGGTATCAATATCCCCACCCTTTGCTATCTCAAAGAGATCAACGAGATCGGCGCCTGCCGCATCTGCGTCGTGGAGGTGAAGGGGGCGAGGAGTCTCGTCGCCGCCTGCGTCTATCCCGTCAACGAGGGAATGGAGGTGTTCACCAACACCGAAAAGGTGAGAAAGTCCAGAAAGACCACGCTCGAACTGCTCCTTTCCGATCATAAGAAAGAGTGTCTGTCCTGCGTGCGTTCCACGAACTGCGAATTGCAGAAGCTTTCCAACGAATACGGTTGCGACGAGAATCGCTTCAAAGGCGCGCGCTCGGAATACGAAGAGGACAAATCCACGAGTTATCTTGTGCGCGACAACGAAAAATGTATCCTCTGCCGCCGCTGTGTTGCGGTCTGCAAACAGGTGCAGGAAGTCGCCGTCATCGCGCCTTCCCGCCGCGGCTTCAATACGCACATCGCCTGCGCGTTCGAATCTGACCTGAATGACGCGCCCTGCGTCGCCTGCGGCCAGTGCGTGGCGGTCTGCCCGACGGGCGCCCTCCGCGAGAGAGAGGAGATCGACAACGTCCGCGACGCGATCAACAACCCCGAAAAGGTGGTCGTCGTCGCCGCGGCTCCCGCTGTCCGCGCCGCGATCGGCGAAGAATTCGGCTATCCCATCGGCACCAACACCGAGGGCAAGATGTTCACCGCGATGCGCATGCTCGGGTTCGATAAGGTGTTCGACGTCAACTTCGCCGCCGACCTCACCATCATGGAAGAGGCGAACGAGCTGATCGAAAGGGTGAAAGAGGGCGGCACGCTCCCCATGTTCACGAGCTGTTCTCCGGGCTGGATCCGTTTCGTGGAGTATTACTATCCCGAGCTCATCCCCAATCTTTCCACCTGCAAGTCGCCCATGCAGATGTTCGGCGCGACCGTTAAGACGTACTGGGCGCAGAAACAGGGCATCGATCCCAAAAATATCTATGTCGTCGGCATCATGCCTTGTACGGCGAAGAAATTTGAAAAGACGCGCGACGGCGAATGCGCGAGCGGCTATCCCGACATCGACGCCGTGCTCACGACCAGAGAGCTCGCGAAGATGATCAAAAACTCGGGCATTCTCTACAACGAACTGCCCGACGGCACCTTTGACAACCCGCTCGGCGAATTTACGGGCGCGGGCGTCATCTTCGGCGCGACGGGCGGCGTGATGGAAGCGGCGCTTCGCACGGCTGCGGAAAAGATCACGGGCAAACCGCTCGACAACATCGATTTCAAGGACGTCCGCGGCATCAAGGGCATCAAGGAAGCGGAATACGACCTCAACGGTCTGAAAGTCAAAGTGGCGGTCGCGTCGGGGCTCACCAACGCGAAAGAGCTCTGCGAGAAGATCAAAAAGGGCGAATGCGACTATACGTTCGTGGAAGTCATGTGCTGTCCCGGCGGATGCGTAAACGGCGGCGGTCAGCCGATCCAGAGCGCGTATACGAGAAGACAGGTCGATCTTCGCGCCAAACGCGCGAAGGCGCTCTATGATGAGGATAAGAAATCTGTCATTCGCAAGAGTCACGAAAACCCTGCGATCCAGCAGCTCTACAAAGACTTTTTCGTTGCGCCCGGTTCGCACAAGGCGCACGACATCCTGCACACGAGCTATGTGAACAGGAAGAAGAGATAAAAA
>CALVSU010000094.1 GCA_944359385.1 uncultured Clostridia bacterium
AAACGGCTTGCGCCGAAATTGCCTTTGTTATACGAAACGGCTTTCGCCGTGTCCTGCCGAAACGCCTTGCGTCCGCATCGGAAAGGCGCTCTTTGCAGGAAAACTAACTTGTGACTTTTACCTGCGCGAAGCGCAAAACTTTTTCTCCCTTTTTATAGCCTTTGAGAAACACTTCCTTCACGTAGCCGGGTTCGACGCCGTCCGCCGCAGGTTCGCTCATGATCGCCTCGCAGTATTTCGGATCGAACTCTTCGCCTGCGGGGTCGATGGTTTCGACGCCTTCCCCTTCCAGGAGCGATCTGAAACTTCTCAGCACCATTTCTATGCCCTTTTTCGTGTTGTCGTCGCACATGGAAAGCGCCCTTTCGAGGTTATCGCCCACGGGGAACAGCTTGACGAGGATATCCGCGCGACCTTCCATATAGCTCGTATGACGCGTTTCGGCGTTGCGTTTTCTGAAATTTTCAAACTCCGCAACCGAACGGATCCATTTGTCTTTATAGTCCGCGGCTTCCGCCTTCGCCTTTGCGAGTTCTTCCGCCGCCGCATCCTTTTCCGCTTCGGGCTGCTCCTTTGCGGTCTCCTGTGCGGATGCCTCAGCCGCGTCTGCGCTCTCTTCGCAAGCTTCGCCGCAATTTTCAGCGACGGGTTTTTCCTGCTCTTCTTCCTTCACTTCTTTATTTTTTTCGCTCATTGCCGTCCTTCCTGTCTTTGTTTTTGCTGTTTACCAGATCTTCGAGCGCTTTCCCGACATTTTCCAAAACGGTGATGACCTTGGGATAATCCATGCGGATGGGCCCGATCACGCCGTATGTGCCGAGGTTTTTGCCCCCCGCGGAATAGGTCGCCGTCACGACCGAACAATCGTCAGGCACGTCACTGTCGCCCGAAGAACCGATCTTCACGTTGATCTGTATCTCGTCGTTCTCTCCTTCGATGATGTCCGCAAGTCTGTCTTTGCTGGAGATCACGGTGAGAAAATTTTTGACGTTTTCGACATCCTCATATTCGGGGTGGTTGAAGATCTTTTCCGCCCCCGTGAGCACGACATCCTCGTCGCGCGGACGCGTATAGAGTTTGAGCGCGTCGATAACTTCGCGCATGACCTGACGATATTGCCCGAAATCAGAGAGCGCCTCTTCCTCCACCTCTTTGACTTTTCCCAGCTCCTTGCCCGCAAAGATCTTCCCGATCATTTTGGACGCGTTTTCCAGCTCTTCCTCGCCCATGTTCTCGGGGATGGAGATGAAGCTGTCGCGCAGGATGCGTTCGCTCGTCATGATGACGAGAAGCGCCGTCCCGTCGCCGCAGGGAAGAAGGGAAAGGCTCCTGATCGTCTCCGCTTCGGCATGCGGGGTGATCGCGACGGAAGTATAGTCCGTAAGCTCGCTGATGACCTCGGAAACGCTCTTGATGAGGTGCTCGACGTCGTGCGACTTGCTGCTGAACATTCGCTCGATATAGTCGAGGTCCTGCGACGAAAGATTGCCGCGCTCCATGAGTTCCTCGATGTAAAAGCGGTAAGCCTGCGGCGAAGGCACCCTGCCGCCCGAAGTGTGAAACTGCGTCAGATATCCGAGCTCTTCCAAAGATGCCAGTTCGTTTCTCACCGTCGCGGAGCTGACATCCGTCAGATGCTTTTCGGTGATGCTCTTGCTCGAAACGGGCACGGCGGTATTGATATATTCGTCCACGACGATCTGCAAGATCTTCTTTTTGCGGTCGGACATCTTCATCGCAGTTCCCTCCTTTCGTTTTTGGCACTTTGTTTTTTACAATGTTAGCACTCTCAACCTTTAAGTGCTAACGCTATTATATATTTATTGTCGCGCAATGTCAAGAGATTATGCCGTAAATTTAAAAAATTTTTTTATTCCGCGCACACGCCGCCGTTCCTCGTCTTTCTTCCGAAAAAATCTTCGCACGCAGTGCATACAATCGCAACGCGTGGCGACGGCACCAGTCTTCTTTGCCGACAAAAACAAAGGGGGCGCCGTGCGGCGCCCCCTTTGTTTGATCGGTAGGTTATTATTTTATGGAGTAAGCTGAGTAAATGATTGTTTCTGTCCTGGCAGGGCAGTTTTGACTTTTTACGGAAAATATGTCCTCTCGCGTCCGATCGGACTGCGTCCTTGCTTATTTCCGCATATTTTTTATCGGAATATCTGTGCCAATGATTCGCCGCGCAACAGACGGCGCATAATGCAATCCCGACAGCGCCTGTATTTTTCAAAGAGCAGTTTTTTCTCTTCAGCCTTACAGTAGACTTTCCATGCGCCGCAAAAAAGAAAACCGTTCGGGTCTTCTATGTACCCCTCTATATCTTCTTTCGGATAGCCGAGAAACACCCCCACTTCATGCGGAAAGGCGTTTCCCGCAAGCCGCAGCCGCAAGTCCGCTCATGCAGCGCTCGCTCTTCTCTCGATAATTAACCAAGGTTTACTATATTGTAACACATTTCTTGCGCCCTGTCAATAAAATTAACCGCAATTAACTAAAATTATCAAAAATATTTACTTTGCCTTGTTTCGGACATAAAACGCACTTTTCATGAAAATCCGCATTGCAAACCTGCCGTCACCCTTCAAAAAATACTCTTCTCGAAGAGTATTTTTAAGCACGGCTGTTTCGGACAGCTTTTCAAACGCAGTTTTTCCGAGCGGACATCACCCCTGAAAAAGTGTCCCGAAAACATTATTCCGAAAAAATTTTAACAAAAATCTGTTTTATAAAAGGCCCGTTCCCGCGGCTGCGCCGCGGGAACGGGCCTTTCTTTACAGATAAATAACCAACGGCGCATCGGAATTAACGACCGCCAAAGGTGTGCTCCAAAAAATGCCGACATCGTGCTCATCGCGAAACCGACGGTCAGAAAGCGTCTTTCCCCGCGCCGATGTCGTCCGCGATCTCTTTTCCCGAGCTTGTGCCGATCCTGTCCGCGCCTGCCGCGACCATCTCTTTGAACTGTTCGGCATTTTTGATGCCGCCCGACGCTTTGACGAGGCATACCCCTTGTACCGTCTGTTTAAGAAGTCTGATGTCCTCCGCTTTCGCGCCCGTGCCGAAATAGCCCGTGCTCGTCTTGACGTACGCCGCGCCCGCGTCGCGCGCGCACACGGCGGCTTTGACCATTTCGTCTTTGGTGAGAAGGGAAGTTTCTATGATCGCCTTGACGGGACAGCCCTTCGCGGCTTTGACGACCTTTTTGATCTCACGCTTGACGTAGCTGTAATTGCCGTTCTTCACGGCGGAGATGCTGATGACCATATCGATCTCGTCCGCGCCGTCGGCAAGCGCTTTTTTCGTCTCGTAGACCTTTGTTTCCGTCTTGTTTTCGCCCATCGGGAATCCGACGACACAGGCGATCTTGATCGCTTCGGCGTTTTTCAGAAAGCGGAAACAATCCGCCACATAGACGGGCTGAACGCAGACGGAATGAAAGCCGTATTCCTTCGCTTCGTTGCACAACTTTCTGATATCCGCGCGCGTAGCGGTCTGTTTAAGCATGGTATGGTCGATCATGCGCAAAAGCCGCCTGATCTCCAGGATCTTCTTCTGCTTTTTGAATTCTTCGAATTCTTTTTTCTCCTCGTCGGGAACTTCCGCAGAGCCTGCCGATCCCGTGCCCGTCCCTTCGGATACGGGCGCGGGATCTTCCCGGGGCGCCTGCGCCACGATCTGTCCCGCTTCTTCCGCGATCTTCTTTTCTTCCTCCGCTTCGCCCGAAGTTTTTTTCTTCAATCCGAACATACGTTATCTCCTTTTTCGCCCACAAATGCGTATATGAGCGGATGTTTTTCGATTTTATCCCCGATCCGAAAGGCGTTTTGCGCAAGTGCGATCCCTTCCTCGGGCGCGCGCGCATAGCGCAATTCCGCGAGGACGTCTCCTTTTTTCACGTATGCGCCCTCTCTCTTTCCGAGCAGGATGCCGACGGTATGATCGACGCTGTCGCCCTCTTTTGTCCTGCCGCCGCCGAGCGCGGCGCAGGCCTTCCCGAGCGCGAGCGCGGAAAGATGCAGATACCCGTCGCTTGCCGCCTTGATCACAAAAGAATTTTTTGCCAAAGGAAGACTTTTATATACATCTTCTGCGTTGCCGCCCTGCGCCGCTATGATCTGCCCGAACTTTTCGAGCGCGGCGCCCGAACGCACACACGCTTCCACACGGCGGCGCGCCTCTTCTTCCGCAATGCCGAGCGCCGCGCAGGCGAGCTTTGTGCAGTGGAAAAAGGAAAGATCTGCAAGATCGTTGCGTTTTTCTCCGCGCAGGATGGCGAGCGCCTCGTTCACCTCCGCGTTGCACCCGATGTTATCGCCAAGCGGCGCGTCCATGCAGGTAATGGCGGCAAGCGTCCTGCGCCCCGCCCGCCTGCCCACGGACACCATCAGCCGCGCGAGCTTTTCGGCGTCTTCGGGCGTCTTCATGAAGGCGCCGTCCCCGTATTTCACGTCCAGCAAGATCACGTCCGCGAAGGAAGCGAGCTTCTTGCTCATCACCGACGACGCGATGAGCGGAATGCTGTCCACCGTTGCGGTCACGTCGCGCACGGCATACATCCGCTTGTCGGCGGGAACGACGGAAGCGGTCTGCCCCGAGATCGCCGCGCCGATCTTTTCCACCTGCGCTTCAAATTCTTCGGGCGTAAGATCCACTCTCACCCCCGCAAAGCTCTCCATCTTGTCCAGCGTCCCGCCCGTGTGCGCAAGTCCGCGCCCCGAATATTTGGCGCATTTCACGCCGAGCGCGGCGAGCACGGGAACGAGAATGAGCGTCGTCGAATCGGACACGCCGCCCGTCGAGTGTTTGTCGGCATATACGCCCGCGCCCGCAGGGCGCGGGGCACATTCTCCGCTCCTGACCATCGCATCGGTCATGAAGAAACACTCCTCGTCCGTCATGCCGTTGAGGAGCGCCGCCATGCAAAATGCCGCGATCTGACTGTCCGTCGCGCCGCCGTCCGCCACGCGCGCGATAAAATAGGCGATCTCGTCCTCGCCGAGAGCCTCGCCTTTCTTCTTTTTATCAATGATATCGTACACTCTCATGCGCCAAAACTTCCCCCTCAAAGACAAAATCCGCTCCCCTTCGCGCGCGCGGATGCGCTATATTGTATCCCGTGCATTCTTTCATAAATGCCTGCACAAGTCATAAACGTCGGCACAAGTCATAACGACACAAGTCATAAACGTCGGCAAAAGGAGAACGCCATGAATCTGCTCGTCTCCTCCCTTTGGGGAGGACTGTATCTCGTCATCCTGTTTTTGCTCTGCTTCGCGCTGGTCGCGGGCGTGAAATACGCGCGCCTGCAAGCCGCCAGGAAAAAACGCACGCAGAAAACGGAGAAAGAAGCCCCCGAAAAGGCGCCCGAAAAAAAGGAAGTACGCGAACCGCGCCCCGTCTATTATCTGGTGGAAAAAAAACGCGCAAAACGCCCGAAGACCAGCTACGCCGAACCGAAAAAGATCCGCTTCGAATAAGCTGCACAGAAATCCCGCATTCGCGCTATACCGAGCCGAAAAAGATCCGATTCAAACAGCCGCCGCGCAGAATGCGCGAAGACCAGCTATACCGAACCGAAAAAGATCCGATTCAAACAGCCGCCGCGCAGAATGCGCGGCGGCACGCGGTCAGTCTTTGTAAGCGACGGTGTTTTCCCCTTCCTGCCAAAGGCGTTCGAGGTGATAAAAGAGTCTGGATTCGTCGTTGAAGACATGGACGATGACATCGCCGTAGTCGAGCACGCCCCAGCGGCCTTCGCGCGTGCCTTCGGTGCGGCGGGGTTCAAGCCCCGTTTCGGACAATTTCTCTTCGACGTGGTCGCAGAGCGCTTTCACCTGCGTGGTGTTTTTTCCGCTCGCGATGACGAAATAATCGCAGAGCGTGGTCTTTTCCGCCACGTCGATGATGAGGATATCTTCCGCTTTTTTAGAAGAAAGAAGGGCGCAGATCTTTTCTGCAAGCTGTTTTCCGTTTTCCATTTTAACTCCTGAGTCCTTTGTAATATTCGTAAGCCCTGAACGTGAGCGGATAGATCTCCCCGCCCCCTTTTTTCAGGTATTTGAGTTCATGTTTCAGGCAAAGATACATACATTCGTTGAGGTCTTCCGCAAAAACTTTGCGGAGTTTTGCGATCTTCGGGAAATCCCGCCCCGGCTCGAGCATATCCGAAAGAAAGATGAGTTTTTCCAGTTCGCTCATGTTCGGCCGCCCCGAGGTATGATAGCGGATCGCGTCCAGCACCTCTTCGTCGTCCACGCCGAATGTGTGCTCGGCGACAAAAGCGCCCGTATACTGGTGAAGTACGGGGAACGGCACCTCTTCTTCGAGGGAAAAGCCCGTAAGTTCGGGCGCGGAGAGGTCCATGCTCTTTGCCACGTCGTGAAGTCCCGCCGCCAGAATGACCTTCTTTTCGGCAAGTTTATATTTTGCCGCCTTTTCCGCCGCCGTCAGCGCGACCCGAATGGTATGTTTTCTGCGCGCCGGCTTGAGATAAGCCAGCGCTTCTTTGACCCCCTTCACGCGGTAAAGCTCGTTCGCCTCGATATACTCGATGACGTCCGCGCTCAGATAGGGTTTCAGGTCTTCCCCGAACGCCGTGAGCACGCGCGCCTTCGTAGAGGAGATATCCCGCCCCGTATATTCTATGCAGCGGAACTTTTTTTTGAATTTCGCGAAGAAACGCAGCTGTTCCACCGCAAAATTCACCCGTTCCCCTTCACGGTTGCATACGACCAGCTCCGCGAGAGAAAGGATGGTCTCGGGTTCTTTCCATGTATAGAAGTCTTTGAGCATATCCGCGCCGACGAGAAAGTACAGCTCCGCGTCGGGATACTTATTCCTGAAATAGCCCAACGTGAGATAAGTATAGCTCGTGCCGCCCGCGTTCAGCTCATACGCGCTCACCTCGCAATTTTTCACGCAAGCGAAGGCGAGCTTTGTCATGTTCAGCCTGTCCTCGGGCGAAGCGAGCGCCCTGTCCTTTTTGTGCGGCGGGATAAA
>CALVSU010000095.1 GCA_944359385.1 uncultured Clostridia bacterium
AAAAGACAACAGCCTTCAGAAGCCTTACAAAATCCGCGCCGCACTCCTTATAAAATGCTCAAAAGACAGCAGTCAGAAAAAAATCTGCAAGTCTCGCACCTCAATCCGCAAAAAAATGCACGCAACGACCGATCCGCAAAAGCTACCGCGCAAAAAGCCGCTCTGTCCGAAAAAACGAACGAACAGACCTGCCAAACGGTCGCAAGGTCGCAAACCGCGCTCAGTTTTTTTCGCCGAGCGCAAGCGCAAGATCTGCCATATATCTAGCCATCGCCGCCCTGACAAAACAATACATTGCAGGCGCCAACAAAGGATTTTTCGCCTTGATCTCTTCGGTAAGGATCAGCCGCGTACCGTCCTTTTCGGGCGAGCCGTCAGCCGCGATGCTCAGGCACAGACTGAAACTGCCGCTGAATTTTGCGTTTTCCATTTTGCACGCGTAACGACTCACGGGCTCGAAAAGGATGACCTCAAACTCTGTCACTGCCCCTTTTTTGGTCGTCTCCCTGAATTTTTTGCCCTGTTCGAAAGAATCGACGCGGGAAATATCCGAGCGCCAGAGCTGATCGGACAGATCTGTCGCTTTGTTCCACACTTCGGAAACTCCGCTCTTGAAAAAAGCTTGCTTTTTGATTTTCATACAGTCTCCTCTGTCTTTTCGTACAAAATCTTATTTTACGGCATCGGATCAAATTTATGACAGGCATTTTCCCGATTCCTTTATCCCCGCCTGCAAGTTGATTTGCGTAAGAATCGCCGCCGACAGAAAACCGCCGAAGATTTCAAGAAGGACAACGTTCGCCATTTCATTGGGTCACTTTAATTTGACGATGGCAACGCCCGCTTTATCACTCACTTTGATTTTACGACGGTAACGCCCTCTTTGTCGGACACTTTGATTTGACGACGGCAAAACCCGCTTTATCGGTCACTTTAATTTTACGACGGTAACGCCTGCCTCGCCTTCGCCGTATTTGCCCGCTCGAAATTCCGCCACATTTTTATGCCCGCGCAAATGATTTCTTATCCCGTCGCGCAGTTTGCCCGTTCCCAGTCCGTGCACGATCTTGACCTCTTCCAAGCCCGACAAAACGGCGCGGTCGATAAACGCGTCCACCTCTTCCGTGGCTTCGGCGACCGTCATGCCGAGCAGATTGATCTCCGTCTGCACCGCGCCTGTATTCGAAGAAAGATTCCGCACGACCTGCACCTTGCGCCGCTCGGCAGGCTGTTTCTTACCGCCGACAATGCGAAAAAGATCGGAAGCTTTTACACTCAGTCGTATGTTGCCGACGGCAACGTCCGCCTCCTTCTTCCGAAGGTTGACCGAAAGCACTTCGCCCTCTTTATCCATCGCGCCGACAAACACGCGATCTCCGGCTTTGAGCGCCGCAAGATCCGCAGGCACTCGCTTTTCGGGCGTTTCTTCTTCCGCTTCAAGCCCGTACGCTTTATCCCGTATTTTGTTTTTCAGCGTGCGCGCCCGTATCAGATCTGCTTCCGTCAACTCTTTTTTGGCGGCGATCTCTTCCATTTCTTTCAAAAGCGCCTCTGCCTCTTCCGTTCTTTCATTGACGATGCGGCGTGACTCCACCTTCGCAGAAAGATACAGTTTCTCCCGCTCCTTTTTCAGTCGATCACGTTCTGCGTTGACCTCGCCGAGCTTTTCTTCCCATTCCGCGCGCAGGCGATCCGCCTGTTTTTTTGCTTCTTCCGCCTCGATCCTGCTTTGTTCTGCGGTACGGACAATATTCTCAAAATGCTGCGCCCCTTCCGAAAGGTTGGAAAGCGCATCTTGCAGGATCTCCTCCGAAAGCCCCAGTCTGCGCGAGATCGCAATAGCATTGCTGCTCCCGGGGACGCCCAGCCGCACGCGGTAGAGCGGGCGGAGCGTCGTCATGTCAAATTCCATGCTCGCATTTTCAATGCCGTCCGCCGCATAGGCATATTCTTTGAGAGATGTATAATGTGTTGTCACGATGCCTCGGCAGCCTTTCTTCAAAAGGTGTGAAAGGACTGCCTTTGCGATCGCCTGCCCCTCTTCGGGGTCGGTGCCGCCGCCGAGCTCATCAATGAGAACAAGGCTCTTTCCGTCCGCCTGCTCCGTGATGTCGATAACATTCCTGATATGCGAAGAAAAAGTCGAGAGATTTTCCTCAATACTCTGCGCATCGCCGATATCCGAAAACACTTGACGGAACACGGCGACCTCGCTTCCCTCCGCCGCGGGGATGAACAGACCGCAACATGCCATCAGGCAAAAAAGCCCGCACATTTTGAGCGTGACCGTTTTGCCGCCCGTATTCGGTCCCGATATCAGCAAAAATTTATAGTCCTTGCCCAGCGAAACGGAAACGGGGACAGCCGTTTTCGGATCAAGCAAAGGATGTCTGCCCTTATCGATGAAAATAACGCCCCTGTCGTTGAGAAGAGGTCGAACGCATTTGTTTTTATAGGCATATTCTGCTTTTGCATATGCCGCGTCCAGCTCGGAGAGCCGCGCGAGATCTTCCCGCAGTGCGCCGCTCATGCTCCCCACCCTTCTTGAAAGCGCGGCGAGAATGCGCTCGATCTCTTCCTTCTCTGCACTCGCCAGCTCGCGAAGTTCGTTGTTCATTTCGAGAATATACTCGGGTTCGATGAAAAAGGTTGCGCCGCTCGCCGAACGGTCATGCACAAAACCGCGCACCCGCGATTTGTACTCGGCGCGCACGGGAAGCACATAGCGGTTATCTCGCATCGTAACGATGCCTTCCTGCAAAAACTTTGCATTTTCCCCGCTCAGATACTCGGAGAGCTTATTTCTGATCCTTTCGTTCAGCTGACGGATGGAACGCCGGATATTATAGAGCTCTTCGCTCGCAAAGTCGCTGATCTCCTCCTCCGATAAGATCTTGTCGCCGATGTCGCGCTCCAACGCCTCGTCAAAATATAATCGGTCAGCGATCTCCCGCATCAGAACGATACGCTCATCCGAAACGCCGCGCACCCCTTTGAACGCGACCCGCGCCGAACACAAAAGTCCCGCCACCGTCAGCAATTCGCCGCATGACAGTGCCGCACCCTTCGCGGCTCGCTCGGGTTCATCCGTTATTTCAGGGAAAGCCTCGATCTTGCCGACTCCGAAACGATACAAAAGAAGATCTGCTTCCGCCGTAAGATCGAGAAAATATTTCGCCTCTTTTTCTTCCGTTTGCGGCATCGTCGCCGAAATCAGCGCGCGCGTTTCGGGCAGCGTCGCGTAGGAAGCCACCCCATTGAGAATTTTGTTCAGCTCCAGTTTTTCTATCGCTCTGACATCCATATTATAATCCTAAGGTGCGGGCAGACAAGGTCTGCGCCGCCTGATCAAACCTTCCAAAATTAAATTTTACCGTTAAAAAAAGCCTTCGCGATCCGCGTTTTTTCTTAACCTATAAAGCCATATACTTCCGGTACGGACCGCTTAGCGGAATCATGCGCCGACAAAGGCGCTGTCCGATATTTGAATTGTTCCGAAAGCCCGTCAAAGCTAGTCTTCTAAAATCTCCCGACGCTCTTTACAAAGATCGCCCGTCAATCCAACCATAAAAGCAGACAACTCACAAAACGCCTGACGAGAAAAGTCCCGCCGTGGAACGCGGCAGTCGCTTCTCCGACAGAAGCAACAGCTTTTCTTCACGCGGCAAAGATCGAAGATCAAAGATCGCCCGCTTCCGCTCACACACCGCCAGCGGCATACAGTTGAAAAGCTCGAATCGGCATCTGCTGTTTTCATAACGGCGAAGGGGAAAAACGCGTCCCTGCTCATCCGCGAGACTGTAATATTCCCGTCTGTCACAGGATGCGCAGCTCTGTGCAAAGGGACAGTGCCCCAGCTCCATCACTTTGACTCCGCCGCCCGCAAGTCGGAACGCATCGTCGCAGCCCTTACACTCCCTGTCAGACAATTCTTTGGAGAGCGAGAGCGCACAAGGCTTTTCCGCCCCGAGTTCCGCTATAGAAAAAGAATTAAAAAGATTGAAGCCCGTGCCCGCAAAGAGCGGAATATTTTTCTCTTTGCAAAACTCGATCGCCCACACGCCTTCCGCGTACACGCCGTCGAACGCCTGCACCCGTCGCAATACTGCCGCAACGTCTTCATCCGTCATATAAGCAGGTAAATACAGGTACTTATGCCACGCATAGTACTTCGAAAAGGTCAAAAATTCATCAAAATTATCAGAATTCCTGTAATCCTTCGGTGAAAAAATAAAAATATCCAAATCTTCGGCATCGCTCAAAAAAGCAAATTCGCTGTCAATTACGGCTGTTCCTGCAAGTTTTAACGCCGACGTCACTTCGTTTTTTCCGATCGGCCGAGGCGGAAGGGATGGGCGTGCCCCTGCAAGCAGACGCGCCGTCCGCTCGAAGACGGTTCTTCGAAAAGCGTTCAATGCCGACCGCACTATAAACGGCTCGCCCTTCACGCGCACCTCTTTTACCGCCACACGGAATGGCCACGCGTCTGTTTTCAAAAAGCAGGATGTGATCTCTTCCGCTGAAACGGCGCGTGTTTTCGCGTTTTCCAAAACGAATTCCGCACGCATCTCGACACGCCCGAACCGACCGCTCACAAACACTGCGAGCGCCTTACCGGCTTCCGCTTCGATCTCGATTTGGATATCCGTCCGCTTTTTCCGCGCACCGATCCGCGCCGCAAGCGCGCTGTCCAGCGTGATATAAACGCCGTCACCCTCTTTATACTTTTCATTCCACGGAAGAAAAAAACCGCCCTTTACGCGGGGATAGGAAGAAAGATACGCCCCCCCGCCGATCTCCTTAAAGCCGTCCGTCCGAGTACCGTTTTGTGTCGCCGCACAAGATTTCAAACACCCTGCCGCTGCACCGTTTGCCTTTTTTTCGGAGGCGGAAAAGCGCCTTCCTCCCGCACTTTTTCCGACGTTGTTCACCGCCGCACCGCGTATCACCTTGAACCCGTCGCCGTGCTCAGGAGAAAATTCCGATCGCACGAATGCAAGTTTTCCGAACCCCGTCAAAGATTTGCCGATCACGCCGACAAACTCCCCATTATGCCCCTGTATGGCAGATGAAATAAGGTTTTTATCCTGCCCGAAAAGGTAGCCTTTCGTATAGTCGCCGCGGTTGAAAGCGCGTTTCAGATCGGAAAGATCTTCACAAAACGCGCGCTTGTTTCCCTGCAAAATATCTTTATAATATTTTACAGCCGCCCCCACATACGCGGGAGAACGCATACGTCCTTCGATCTTAAAAGAGGATACGCCCGCATCGGCAAGCACTTTCACATCCTCCCCGACACAGAGATCGGCAAGGCTGAGTTTATAGGAAAGGTCTGTAAAACCCTCCCTGTCCGTCCTGTATTTTTTGCGGCAAGGCTGTTTGCAGAATCCCCTGTTACCGCTGTTCCCGCCGATAAACGCGGACAAATAGCATTGCCCCGAAAAACAGGTACAGAGCGCACCCTGCACGAACACTTCCGTTTCGATGATTGACGCGATCGCCCGTATCCCCGAAAGCGGTGTTTCTCTGGAAAGGATCACCCTCGAAAAGCCGTACCGCTTCGCAAGGCGCGCCCCGTAAACATTGCACACCCCCGCTTGCGTAGAGAGATGCAAGACCATTTCAGGATAGCAGCTTTTAAGAAGTTTCCCCAAAAAAATATCTTGCAGGATCAGCGCATCCGCGCCCGCGTTCCACGCCTCGCGCGCACATTCGAAAAAACGCTCCGTCTCTTCCTCTTTGACGAGCGTATTCAGCGCGACATATACTTTCACGCCCAATATATGCGCGTAATCGGCATAGTCTTTTAAGTTTTCGAGGGAAAAGTTTGCCGCGGATTTACGCGCGGAAAAATCGGTAAGACCCAGATATACGGCGTCCGCCCCCGAATCGATCGCGGCAAAAAATGAATCTTTATCCCCCGCAGGAGCCAGGATTTCACACATGCCTATATTGTACCATTTTTTAAGCGATTTGAAAAGAAAAATATCAAAAAAACCTGCTTCCTCTCTCAAATCCGCAAACTTTTTTGCAAAGCACCCCGCCGCTGCGATAAACAGAACAAGCGCAATATTTTGAAAGCGGTGCTTGCTTTTTTACGGCAACGCTTTCCGAATTTTCAAAGCGATACCGACCGCACATTTTGCGGAAAACAGTTTTTAAGAGGAGCCCCTCCTTTTCGCCTCCATGAAAAACCCCTCTACGTTTTCCGTGATATCCCGCCGCACGATTTTCAGTTGTTGAGATCGAACAGCTCGTTCGGGGTGATGTCCAGCAGATCGCACAAAGACAGGATCTGCCAATAATTTAATTCAAATATGCCGTTCTCAAAACGGCTGTACTGCTGTTGGGTCATGCGCATCTTTACCGCGATCTCTTTTTGCGTATATCCCTTTGCCTTGCGTGCTTCTTTTAAATTGTTTCCGATTATTTTTGCGTAATTCATGATTGGAATATATCACATTATGATGTAAATCTGTTGACTTACATATTTTTATGATGTATAATTGACACGCAAAAAAGTATGATAAGCTGAAGAAAAAAATGTATGAATACAAAAAATTCAAAGTAAGCATCTGTGAAGCAAAAAATTTTATTAGAAAATCGGAGCAGTTCGGATGGGAGTGCATACCATGCAAAAAAACGATCGGACCGCTTGCTTGTTTAAACCTTCATAAAGAGGATGACCGCGCAGACACTCCGACAATACGCACCCAAAATCATAAATCATTCAACGCGACCGTCAAC
>CALVSU010000096.1 GCA_944359385.1 uncultured Clostridia bacterium
GCCTTCGTCAGAGGATTGAGAAAGGAAGGACCCGAAAAATACTGTGCATAAGCGTCGTTTGCCTGTCCTTTCCCGAATAAATTTTTCTTTTCAAAATCGGTCTTTGTCATGATTTCTCCTTATTTGCGGTGTTTTTTGCAATATTATTTTTTGGGGGCTTTCGGGCGGCAGCATCGCGTGCGTTTTCGTTCATTTTTGTGCCGCACGCTTCGGGATTTTTTATTCTTTGTCGCCGATGTATTTTATGACTTTGGCGGGAACGCCCCCGACGATTGCGCCCGCAGGGACGTCTTTGGTCACGACGGCGCCCGCTGCTATGATCGCGTTGTCTCCGACGGTCACACCCGAAAGAATGGTCGCATGAGCGCCGACCCAAACGTTTTTGCCGAGCACGATGGGGGCAGGCAACATATCTGCACGTTTTTCGGGCAGGGGATCATGGTCAAGCGTCGCAAAGACGACCTGCTGACCGATCAGACAGCCGTCTCCCACGGTAATGCCGCCCTGATCCTGAAAACAGCAGCCTTCGTTGATGAAAACGTTTTTCCCGACGGTGATATTCAGTCCGCAGTCGGTATAGAATGGCGGAAAAATGCAGAGCGTGTTGTCTTTGGGTTGATATGTCAGTTTTGAAAACAACGCCTGTAATTTTTTCTGCGAGCAGTGACCGCCGTTCATGCGGGCAGTCAGTTTTCTGGCGCGTGCGGATGCTGCATGCATGAACAGGTGCACATCCGAACCTGCCGTTATTTTGTTTTGTCGCTTCATCAGATCTCTGAATTGTTCTGTATTCATGATTTCAGTATAAACCCTTGCATATTATATGTCAAATACCTATAATGAATATAATTTCATGCTTGACAGGCATGGAGTTGGCGCGATATAATGAAAAGGGAGGCGAATGAAAATGGAACTCAGGGAATTGCGGTATTTTCTGGCGATTGCCAGAGAAAAGAGCATCACGGGCGCGGCGCAGACGCTGTATATCACACAGCCGAGTCTGTCCAGGCAGATGCAGAATCTGGAAAGGGAAGCGGGGCAGAAACTTTTTGAGCGGGGTAGCAAGGAGATCACGCTGACCGAAGCGGGCGTTTTGCTGAAAAGGCGGGCGGAAGAAATGCTTGCGCTTTACGAAAAAACGAAGGCGGAATTGTCTGCGGAGACGGAAAGCATCTGCGGCGAGATCTATATAGGGAGCGGCGAGTCGTATGCGATCGATGAGATCGCAAAGGTCGCAAAGAGCTTGCGCGAAGAACATCCCGGCATCACCTTTCACTTTTACAGCGGCGATACGCAGGAGGTGACCGAGCGGCTGGATCACGGGCTGATCGACTTCGGCGTGTTGGTGGAGCCTGCCGATGCGTCGAAATACGTCTGCCTGCGTCTGAGCCAGAAGGATACGTGGGGCGTTCTGATGCGGAAAGACAGTCCTCTGGCCGAAAAACAATGGGTAGAGCCTTCCGATCTGTACGGAAAGCCTTTGATTCGGTCGCGACACGCGATGAAAGCGGCGGAGTTGTCGGCATGGTTCGGCTGCGACGCGGAGCAAATGCATGTTGCGGCGACGTACAACCTTCTCTATAATGCTTCCTTGCTCGTGAAAGAGGGACTGGGATATGCGGTCGGGCTGGACAAGATCATCAATACGACGGGGGAGAGTGAACTTTGTTTCCGTCCGCTGAAACCGAGCTTTCAGTCGTCGTTGCTGGTCGCATGGAAAAGCGGTCAGGTCTTTTCACGTGCGGCCCGTCTTTTTCTGGATGCACTGCGCGCGCAGTGCGGCAAAGACGGGCAGAAATAAAACTTACCCACGGCAGAAAGGTCGGGCAGACGCGTGAAATAAAATCGCCCGACGGCAGAAATGGCTGGAAGACGGGCGGAGGCAAAGCCGGCGGACGGTGCGCAAGAGTTTGGCGTGAGGGGGGGATAAGGTCGAATTTTGTCGGCAATCGACACAGAGTGAAATTTTTTTGGTTTTGCTATTGACAAATGCCGCACATCGGTGTATTATATTGTTGTCGTTATATAATGTGCATTATATAATAAAAGGAGAGGGTATGCCGCCGAAAGCAAAGATAACGAAAGAACAGGTGATCGAAGCGGCCTCGGTCCTTGTACGGAGCAAAGGCGTAGCGGGGCTGACGGCAAAATCGCTCGCGGCAGAGCTGCATTGTTCCACACAGCCGATCTTCTGGCTGTTTGAAGGGATGGAAGAAGTGCGCGCAGCGGTGAAGGAGCGGGCGCTTGCGGTATTCGGCTCGTATTTGCGGGAAAAGCGCGAGAACGCATCTGCCTACAAATCTATCGGGTTGAATTATATACGCTTCGCGTCGGAAGAGACGGAGTTTTTCAAAATGCTGTTCATGAGCGACAGTGCGGGGGCGGACATTCTCGCGTCGCACGAAGAAAAGCCTTATGTCTTGCGGGTGCTGGAAGAAGAGGAGAATATAAAGGGCGCGCGTGCGCAGGATATTTATGAGGTCATGTGGCTCTTTTCGCACGGGATCGCGACGATGATCGCCACGGGGACGGCAAAATTCACGCAGGATCGGATACGGGAGATGCTGACGAGCGTATACCGCGGGCTGATCGCGTGCGGGCATGCGGAGACGCAGGCACAAAACGAAGAAAAAAAATCTTAAAAGAGATTTTTATAAAAAATTACGGGAGGCAGCGATGAAACAATACGATGCGGTCGTGATCGGCGCGGGAAACGGCGGGCTGGTTGCGGCGATCCGCCTGTTGCAGGGCGGGGCAAAGACGCTTCTTGTGGAAAAACACAACATTCCGGGCGGATTTGCGACGAGTTTTCGGCGCGGAAGGTTTGAGTTCGAAGCGTCGTTGCACGAACTGAATGATTTTGGCACGAAAGACAATGCGGGAGAGGTGCGCGATCTGTTCGATGCGCTGGGTGTGACGGACAAGATCGAATGGATGCAGATCCCTGAGGCGTACAGGGTGATCGTGAAATCGGAAAAACTGGATGCGACGATGCCCTTCGGTGTGGAGGAATTCATCGCAAAAATGGAGTCGTATGTGCCGGGAAGCACACCTTCCATGCGTAAGTTTTTCGATCTTGCCGAGGAGATACGTCTTGCGCAGGCATACAGCTCTTCGGTTAACGGGAAGACAGATCCGAAGGTCATGGTCAAAAAATACGGCAACTTCGTGCGTTGCGGTTCTTATTCGGTCAACGAAGTGCTGCGCACGCTGAAAATGCCGCAGAAAGCGATCGACATTCTGAGCGCGTACTGGTGCTATCTCGGGGCGCATTTGGAAGACATGAGTTTCGTCCATTATGCGTCCATGGTGAACCGCTATATACGGCGGGGCGCGAGCATGCCGAAGATGCGTTCGCACGAGATCTCTCTGGCGATGGTGGAGCGCATTCTGGAACTGGGCGGCGACGTTCTGTTCAACACCGAAGCGGTGAAGATCTTGCAGGATGAGAAAGACAGCGGCGTCGCGGGCGTATTGCTGGACGACGGAACGGAGATCAAAACAAGGCACGTTGTGGCGAATTGTGCGCCGCACCTTGTATTCGGCAAGATGATGGACAAAGTCGCCGAGGCGGATGTGCGGGCGACGAATGCGAGGAAGTTTGCGGGAAGGGGCTTTACGATGTTTCTGGGTCTCAACCGCAGTGCCGATGAGCTGGGCATCGAAAATCACAACTATTTTCTGTACGACACGAGTGACTCGGTCGCGCAGTATGAGCGGATGAAGAAGATCGACACCAACACGGTGCAGGCGACTGTCTGCCTCAACCGCGCCTATCCCGAATGTTCGCCCGAAGGCACCTGCATGATGTATTTTACGACGCTCTATATGTCCGACGACTGGGCGAACGTAAAAGCGCAGGATTATTTCAAAACGAAAGACCGCGTCGCCGAAATGATGATCAGGCGTTTTGAGAAAGATACGGGTTCAAAGATCCGCGACAGCATCGAGGAGATCTCCGTGGCGACGCCGATGACGTACGCGCGCTATTGCGGGCACCCGCAGGGGGTGATCTACGGCTACGAGTCGCAGTACTGGGACGGTCTGATGCCCCGCTTGCAGATGATGGCGGAAGATCATACCGTGCGCGGACTGCGCTTTGCGGGCGGTTATTCCATGCGCCTTTCGGGGTATTCGAGCGCTTATTTTTCGGGCGATATTTCGGGCAGACAGACGGTCGGCGACATCAAAAGGGAGGGTTGACAGATGGCATTCGTATTCAAAAAACAGATTTTCGGCTTCATGGACCTTCTTCGTTTCAAAAAGATGGTGCCCAAGCGCCGAGAAAAACTGGCGGAAGGCGCGGCTGCGCCGCTGCCCGTATCTTATAAAGTCAACGAAACGGCAAAGATCTTGCACCCCGGATATCAGAAAGCGGTGCTCAGAGAGATCGTGCTGAACACGCAGGATACCAAGACGTATGTATTTGAAACGGAGCGTCCCTTTTATTTCCGCGCGGGGCAGTATCTCACGGTCGGCTGCAAAGTCGGGCAAAGCAATGTTTCGCGCCCGTATGCGATCTCTTCCGCGCCGAAAGACGCGCTCCATAAAAAGGTCGCCGTGACGGTCAAAAAATGCGGATTTTTCAGCGGCTATCTCTTCGACAGCGCGAAAGCGGGTGACGAGTTTATCCTCGGCGATCCTTCGGGCGAATTCTGCTACGAACCTGTCAAAGACAGCCGTCAGGTACTCGCGATCGCGGGCGGGAGCGGCATTACGCCCTTTTACAGTATGGCGCAGTCTCTTGCCGACGGCACGTCCGACTATTCGCTGACCGTTCTCTACGGCGCAAAGACGGAGCAGGACCTCATCTTTAAAAAGGAGCTGGACGCGCTGGTTTCGGATAAGATCAAAGTCGTCTATGTTCTCAGCGACGAAAAAAAGGCGGGTTACGAGCACGGGTTTATCGGTGCCGAGCTGATCAAAAAATATGTTTCGGGCGATTTTACCGTCATGATGTGCGGCCCGCAGGCAATGTATGCCTTTTTGGACAAAGAGTTAAAGTCGTTCGGGTTGCCTCTTCGCCGCGTGAAGAAGGAAGCAAACTGCGTGGGCGTACGCGACGTGAAAGACGCGACATACAAGCTGACCGTGCATATCGGATTCGAAACATATACAGTCAACGCGGCGGCAGGCGAAACGCTCCTGACGTCGATGGAGCGTGCGGGGCTGAACGCGCCTTCGAAATGCCGCGCAGGAGGTTGCGGTTTTTGTCACAGCAGACTGATATCCGGTAAATATTCGCTCGCGGGAGCGGACAAACGCAGGCTTGCCGATCTCAAATTCGGATATATCCATCCCTGTTGCACATATCCCGATTCGGACATGGAGATCGTCGTGCCGAAAGCATGAACGTATTTTCAGCGTCGCGGCATTGTTTTCGGAAGGAAACGTAAGAGAGAGAACTGTTCGTTTAAACGCAAAGCGCGGGTTTTCCCGCGCTTTTTGTTTAAAAGGCTTGACGACATACCGCATTTATATTATAATAATTGTAGCCTGCGCATAAGATATGGCGCCGAGGAAAAGAGTCATGTATTGTAAGTTTTGCGGAAAGGAAATAGAAGAAGGGGATTCTTTTTGCCCGTATTGCGGAAAGAAACAGCACGGCACAAACAGCGAAAAGACAAACGAGACCGCGCAGGGCAACCCTTCGGCAGGAAATTACGGCGGCTGTCAGGGCGGCAATGCTCAAAACGGGTATTACCAGGGCGGTTTTAATCAGAACGGTTATAACCAAAGCGGTTATTATCAGAACGGATGCGGCAACGGATATTACGGGGGACCTTACGGTCAGCAGCCTGTCCGTCCTAGAGACGACGGAAATGCGGGTTGGGCAGTGTTGGGATTTTTTATTCCGATCGTGGGGCTGATCCTGTATCTTGTGTGGAAGGATGAATATCCGAAGCGTGCGAGGATGTGCGGCAAAGGCGCGCTGATCTTTGTGATCGTGTATGCGGCGCTGATTGTTTTTTGTTTACTGATCATTATTATCGGAGTCTCTGTGTCGGCAAGCGCAGGAAGTTTGCCGCCGCTGACGATATATTAAACTTCTCGGGAGGAAATGAGAAATGTTTTGTAAACAGTGTGGCAAAGAGATCGGCGAGCAGGATACGTTCTGCCCGTACTGCGGCGCTTCGCAGGCCGTAGCGGATGGAAGTGCGCAGGCGAACAGCGTACCGCCGCAGGATAACGGAGCGCAGCACCAACAGCAGCAATACCAGCAGTATCAGCAGCAACAGCAGCAACAGCAGTATGCGTATCAGCAACAGCAGAACGTACAAGACAGCGGGAGCGCAGGCTGGGGCGTGCTCGGGTTCTTCTTTCCGCTGGTCGGGCTGATCCTGTTCCTCGTATGGAAAGACACAAAACCCCGCTGTGCAAAGAGCGCGGGTATCGGCGCATTGGTCGGCGTCATCGTAAGTGTGGTGTTTCTCATCATTGGTTTGATGAGTGATTTAGTGTCGGCTTCCCAGCTTTCCGCCGTTGTGTCTGCATTTCCGCTTCTGTAACAGAATATAAAACAAGAAAGAGGTCTTTGCCTGTCGGGCAAAGACCTCTTTTAGTTAAA
>CALVSU010000097.1 GCA_944359385.1 uncultured Clostridia bacterium
TGCGTCCGCAAACGGATAATATTCCGCAAGTCATGCAAAAACAGAGATAAAAATCAGCAAGATGTGTGGGACCGCATCGTTCTGATTGAAAATTTATAGGTTTGCGAGCAACGTCCCCGCGCCGTCAGAAACGGCGCGGGGACGTTTGTTTATTGCGTTTTTTTATATGAACGGAGGATCGCGTCGGCGCGGGTTTGTACTTCTTCGGCAAGCGCGGCGGGGGAGAGTACACGGATGCCGTCGCCGAAGCCGAGGATCTTGGAAAAGAGCACTTCTCCCGCGGGCAGGGCGGCCTCGGCGAAGATCTCGTCGCCTTTGACCTCGATGTTCCCGATGCCCAGCCATTCTTCCACGTCGGGCAGAGCCTTTTTTTTGACGGCAAACCTGATTTGGGTAAGTTCCGCATTCTCAAAATAGAATTTGAGAGGCAGATTGCTGCGGTCGATCTCTCTGCGGTCAAACTTCTCGCCCGTAAGCCGTGCACTGCGGATGCGGCCGACCTTAAAGAGGCGGAAGTCCTTCCTCTTTCTGCACCAGGCGTATACATACCAGATGTTTTGTTTATAAATGAGAAGGTGCGGTTCGATCGTGCGCCTGCTTTCCGAACCGATGCGGTCGACGTATAAAAGGTCGAGACATTCTGCGTTTTCCGCGGCGTCTTCGAGCACTTTGAGTTTGTCGGAAAACTCATAGGCGTCGCCCCATGTCCCGCTGTCCACGACGACCAGTCCCGACAGGGCAAGATTCCGCCCGCTCTCTTTTTTTTGGCTGAGCAGTTTTTCGAGCGCGTTTTTTACGTCGGGATCGTGCAGTTGTTCGTAGAGCGCGCTCAATGCGTTCACCGCCGCGCCGTATTCTTCTTTCGTAAAGAAATTTTCCGGCAGTTTGTATGTGTCGGGCAGGAATATTCCGCCGTTCCTGCCGCGTAAGATATCTATCGGAACACCCGAAACGATCAGCTCTTCCAGATACCTGTGGACGCTGCGTTCGGAAACACCGCACGCCGCCGCGAGTTCCGCGGCGCTGACTTTGCGCTTTTTCAGAAGCGTAAAAAGGATCTTCAGCATTGCCTGAAACTTCATAGTCGTTTTTACTCCCCGCAAAAATTTTTTTAACATCTTTAAAAATATTTTAATAAATATGACAATATCTGTCAAGTATTTTTTGGTATGATATGCGTGTAAACAAGGGAGGACAAGCAGACATGAAAAAGTTTTTGCAAAAGTTGGCGCAAATGATCCTGAAAAGGAAGTGTGCGTGCACCATGCCGCCGTTGAAATTTGCCAAAAGCGCGGTGCGCAGAGACGGGCAAGGGGGCGTCGGGTGTGACGGCGGCGGCCGCAGGCATGTTCCCGTCTGCCAAAGTTCCGAAAACACTGCGCTGCGTCGGGAATGCGGCGGATTTGCGCGCCGCCCTTTGCGCGGAAACGCGTCTGCTTTCGGTGCGGCGGTTCGGGAAGTGTGCGGAGGAAAGAGCGGGAACCTCGCACAATCGGCGAAAATGCAGAGAGCCGCAGACATAAAAAGAGATGTTTTTTTTCGGGAAGAACGGAAAGATGTGCTGTGCGCTTCGGGCGCGGATGTGCTGGACGAAATGATAGAGAACCTTTCGTTTTTGCGAGGGCTGAACGTTGCCGAGCGCGAAGGCGGAAGAGATGCTGACGTCTCAGAAGGCAGATAGATATTGCGGTATGTTTACACGAGCGCCTTGCAAAATTGTTGCGCGTGACTGTTGTGTTCGGTTCGTGATCTGCCGAGGCTTTGCACGCCGCCCTGCATTGCAGGGCGGCGCAATGCATAATCCCGTTTTATGCGAAATATAAGATATATGAATATTTCAAATGGCTCACAACGATTGCATATTTGTTTTTTTTCTGTTAAAATAAAAAGCGTAAGTTTTAATAACAAAGGAGTTATGTCTTATGTCTTATGTAGAAAATGTTCTTGCCCGCATTAAGGAGCAGAACCCGAACGAACCCGAATTCCATCAGGCTGCAACGGAAGTTTTGCACAGCCTCGAAGCGGCGATCGACGCGAATCCCCAATATGAAAAGGCGGGGCTTCTCGAAAGATTGGTCGAACCCGAAAGAGTGATCATGTTCCGCGTTCCCTGGGTGGATGACAAGGGCAACGTACAGGTGAACAAAGGGTACAGAGTGCAGTTCAACAGCGCGATCGGACCTTACAAGGGCGGTCTCCGTTTTCATCCTTCTGTCAATCTTTCCATCATCAAGTTTTTGGGATTTGAACAGATCTTCAAAAACAGCCTGACGGGTCTTCCCATCGGCGGCGGCAAGGGCGGCAGCAATTTCGACCCGAAAGGCAAGAGCGACAACGAGATCATGCGTTTCTGCCAGAGCTTCATGACCGAACTTTATCGTCATATCGGCGCGGATACGGACGTACCTGCGGGCGACATCGGCGTCGGCGGCAGGGAGATCGGTTATCTGTTCGGTCAGTACAAGAGGATCCGTGACGAACACGTCGGCGTTCTCACGGGCAGAGGGCTGACCTACGGCGGCTCGCTCGTTCGCACGGAAGCGACGGGCTACGGACTTGTCTATATCACGGAAGAGGCGCTCAAGAGCAAGGGAGATTCTATCAACGGCAAAACGGTCGCGATCAGCGGCTCGGGTAACGTCGCGATCTACGCTTGCCAGAAAGCACAGCAGCTGGGCGCGAAAGTTGTCACGATGAGCGATTCCAACGGCTACGTTTACGACAAGAACGGCATCGATCTTGCGGTCGTCAAACAGATCAAAGAGGTCGAGAGGGGGCGTATCAAAGAATATGCGGCGCGTGTACAGGGCGCTGAATATCATGAAGGCTGCAAGGGCGTGTGGACGGTCAAATGCGACGTTGCGCTTCCCTGCGCCACGCAGAACGAGCTGGATGAAGAATCTGCAAAGATCCTCGTCAAAAACGGCGTGAAACTGGTCGGCGAAGGTGCGAATATGCCTACGACGCTTGCGGGCACCGAAGTGTTCCAGAAAAACGGCGTTGTTTTCCTGCCCGGCAAGGCGGCGAACGCGGGCGGCGTTGCGACTTCCGCGCTTGAAATGGCGCAGTCGAGCGGCAGGCTTTTCTGGTCTTTCGAAGAAGTAGACGCGAAGCTCAAAGGCATCATGGCGAACATCTTTAAGAACATCGATTCCGCAGCGAAAAAATACGGCTTTGAAGGAAACTATGTTGTCGGAGCGAACATCGCGGGCTTTGAAAAGGTCGCAAATGCGATGATGGCGCAGGGCGTGGTGTAATTTCTTTACACCCATCAAAATTGCACGTGAACGGAAAAGAAAATTTTCGTTTGTGTCATATAAACAGGCGGGAGGTCTGAAAAGATCTCCCGCCTGTTTTTGCTTGTTTACAAACTATATTTTCCGATGGTCAAAGTTTCAGTTTGCGCAGCGGCAATGGCGCAAAATTTTATTAAGGTTGTAAAAAATTCGGGTTCAACGGGGCGGATATGTTTTGTCATCCGTATTTTGGGCGGATAAAGAGGCTTTTACGGACGCATTTTCATAATCGTCCGCTCCGCTTGCGTTCCGCTTTGTGTCCGATCCGCCGTTTTCTACATAAAAAGCATTATAGGGCGCATTTGTGATAAAGGGTGATTTTTCGACGTCCGAAAGGGCTTTCTCATTGGCTTTTGCGTGTCTTTTATGCCGCCTGACGGACGGATAATATCTCGGTTTTCCGAATAAATTATATACGAGCAGGCTCAGGTTGAAGAGCAGCATACCGACAGACAGAAAAGCGGTAACCTGATTGTAATGATAATCCGCGACATACATGGCGGCAAGGATGAGAGCGAGCGCATAACTGCGGGCGGCCGTCTTGACGATCTTTAATTTTCTCAGTCGTTGATTGACGGTGTGTCTGCGGAAAAGGATATATTCATAGACATATACGAGCGATGTGAACACAAAAGAAGAAATAAGGAAGAAAATAATGGCGGCTCCCCATTTTTCCAGGCGGCTGAATGCGATGCAGGCGTGGAGGGTATAGGCGGCGTACAGCCCGAGGTAGAGGATGCGGATAAGATAAAATTTTGTCTTTGCGCTCAGAAACGCTTTTTTGTAATCCGTGCGGTCCGCCGATACATTTTCGACAACGGAGAGCATGGAGCGGTTTTTCTTTTCGATAGCAATTTTTTTCGCGTTATCGGCATTTTTGAAACGGCGGATGCGGAAGCGTTCTCCCTTAGATCGTGCAATAAAATATCCCGTCACGGAAAACAGGAAGCTCCCGAACAGAAAATGAGCGCTCTGAAGCATGAACAGTCTGAATTTTTCGGCGGGCGTCGCGGCGATCGCTGCGGAGATGCAAAAAATGAATGCAAAAAATAAGATGAGTACAAATGCGGACAGTACGGTGAGTACGGCAGCGGCGAAGGACGGCTTTTTCTTGCCCTGACGCTGTGCGCGGATAGAAAAAAGAGAATACTCAATGGAAAAGATCACCATGGACAGGATAAATCCGCCTGCTGATGGCAAAAAAGAATTGAGGATGACCGTGCTTGTGTGAAAGCGCGATAGAAAAAAGAGGAGCACCACATAGACGCACAGGCTGATCTCGATGAAGGGCGGTATAAAAAATTTAAATCTTTTCTGAACAAAAACGGGCAGACTGATCGCTATGAGAGAAAATGCCGTGACGACGGCTTGCACGACCAGGTAATATAATTTGAACGCGGGATAGGAAAGGACAAAGGTAATGACACCCGCCGCCAGCGACAGGAGCAGGATGCTTGCCGAAAAGATATAGATGATGCCCGTTGATTTTTTTCCGAAGATTTTTCCAGCATGACCGCGTTTTCCTCTCTGTTCCTTTCTATTATACTAAACATTTTTCTCTTTCGCAAGAACTTTTTTGATTACGGTTTTGACGCCGCGTTCTGTTTTTGGCTGATGCTGCATATGATTGAATGAGAACAGGCAGGGGCATCGGCTATGGAAATCTGGAAAGCGGCAATTTTGGGCATTGTGCAGGGGCTTACGGAATTTTTACCCGTTTCTTCCAGCGGGCATATTTTAGTGTTTGAAAGGATCCTGCGTGCGGAAACGGGCGGAAAAAACTTGTTTTTCGGCGTCATGTTGCATGCGGGAACGTTGGTTTCCGTGATGTTTGCCTACTTCGGCCGTATTGTCGAGATCTTGAAACAAGACAGGAAACAGCTTCTGTATCTGATTGTCGCGACAGTGCCCGCCGCATTGGTCGGCTTTTTTCTCGGAGATGCTGTCGACCGCGTCTTTTTCGGCGGAAAATATCTGTGGATATTCTTTGCGCTCACGGCGGTGCTTTTGTTGACGGCGCAGGCGCGGGCAAAGAGGGCGCGACTGCTACGCCCCGTGGACTTAAAAACGGCGCTTGCGTCGGGTGTTGCGCAGGCGTTTGCGGTCATACCCGGTCTGTCGAGGAGCGGCACGACTCTTTCCGCCTGTATCTTTGCAGGGGCTGAAAGAGAAAAGGCGGCGGATTTTTCCTTTCTGATGAGCATACCCATCATTGCGGGGGCAATTTTTGCGGAATTTTTGAAAGCGTTCACGGATGAGGGCTTTGTTTCCGCTATACCATGGCAGAGTCTTGCCGTCGGTGCGTTGACGGCGGCGGTGTTCGGTTATTTTTCAATAAAAATCCTGCTTGGAGCGATCAAGCGCGGCAGGCTTACGGGATTTGCCGTATACCTCTTTATTGTTGCGGCGATCATGTTGGCAAACAACTTTCTCTGTTTATTTTGAAAAAAATTTTTTTTACGCATAAAAGCGGCGGAGCGGCACATACTGATAACATCTTATTGAAAAGGAGGATTTATCAATGAGACTGAATTGCGGAGACAAAGTCCCCAAGAGCTGCTCTTATACCGTTGTGAACGAACAGGGCGAAGTGATCGGAAAAGTGTATATGAACGAGGGCGAAACATTCCCTCCCACGCAGGTTTCCGGTTGCCATTACGAAATGGACTGAAACGAAAATAAACGAAGGTGAAAGGCCGCGGCTCAGGGGAGCCGCGGCTTCGGTGTTTTTTTAGGTACATCAGTTGCGTTTGCTTTTTTAAAATCAACAGGAAAAAATTTTTTAAATATAATCGACATAAGTCTATTTTCTGTAGCGGGCAAGATCTTGACAAAATATAGGCTATCGTTTATCATATAATTGCGGAGAAGATCCGCGAAAAAGGAGGATAAAAATGAGAAAGTTTTTAGCATTGGCAGTAAGTGCCGTTATGTTTTGCTCGCTTGCGCTTTTTACTGCGTGCGGCGAGGAAAATATCGGCAAAATGAGCGGAAATTTTAAGAAGGAAGCGACCGCAGAAGAATTTGCGGTTGCGGCAGAGCAGATGCAGGACGCGG
>CALVSU010000098.1 GCA_944359385.1 uncultured Clostridia bacterium
TTTTTTACGGTAAAGACAGGAAACTCTAAGCTTTCCGATCGTTTCTTTCAGGTAAGTCTGCTTTCAAAACACCGCCTCGATCGGCGGTGTTTTTCTTTGACTTATTTTCTTGACATCTTTATATGAATATATTATTATATGAATAGTAATTCATATATAGTGACGTCGGGAAATTGTCAGAGCCGAAAAAAGTCAGTGTCGTGCGAGCGCGGGGTAAGGACACGAAAAAGTCAGTGATGTGGGGGCGTGATATCAAGGCGCGAAAAAGTCAGTGTCGTGCGAGCGCGGGGTAAGGACACGAAAAAGTCAGTGATGTAGGAGCGTGGCATCAAGGCGCGAAAAAGTCAATGTTGTGCGAGTGCGGGGTAAGGACATGAAAAAGTATCGGGGCGCGTAAAAAGAATTCGTGAAGCGGCAAGGGTAAAAATTTCTGAAATGCACTTCGGCGCGGAGAACCGGTTTGTTTTGTAAACATGAAAATGCAAACGATAGAAATGAAAACGTTGTAAAGGAGAGAAGAAATGTCGGAAATTTGTAAAGCGGGCGCAGAGAGCGAAATCGTGGAAAGACAGCACGCGGCGGCCGTGGCGCGGGCGAAGAGAAACATTCCGTCCGAAGAACAGGTGGAGACGATGTGCGGGGCGTTCAAGGTCATAGGAGAACCGTCGCGGATGCGTATTTTGCTCGCCCTCATGGAAGGAGAGATGTGCGTGTATCATATAGCGGAAGCGGCGGGCGGAAATCAGAGTGCGGTGTCTCATCAGCTTCGCGTGCTTAAAGACAATAAGATCGTAAAATCGCGGCGGGACGGAAAGAATATGCTCTATTCCATCGCGGATGAACACGTTGCCAAAATCATCGAAATGAGCAAGTTGCATTTGCAGTGCTGAAAGAGGTCAGAAAGATGGCGAACAAGAAGAAATTAAAACTTTCCAATCTCGATTGTGCGGCGTGCGCAGCAAAACTCGCGGAGGAAGTAAACAGGCAAAAAGGAGTGAAGAGCGCTTCCGTCGATTTTATGCGGAGCACGCTCTTTGTCGAATATGAAACGGACGAGGGGCTCGCCCGCGCGATCAAAACGGCGAATTCCTTTGAAGAAGTGCGTGTCTGCGTTGAAGACAAAGAGGGAAAAGAGAGCGTTTTCAGACGGTATAAAGCGGACATCGTCTGCATCATTTTGTCGGCGGCACTGCTCGCGGCGACTTTTTTCCTTCCCAAAGAAAAATATTTTTGGGCGGAAATACTCTCGTACATACTTTACGGCGGCGCATATCTTGTTGTGGGGTGGAAGATCCTCATCGAGACGGCGAAAAATCTCGCGCACGGCAGAATTTTTGACGAAAATTTTCTCATGGTGATCGCATCTGTCGGGGCGATGTGCCTGATGCAGTTTTCCGAGGCGGTGGAAGTCATGCTTTTGTACAGTCTCGGCGAATTGTTGCAGAGCATTGCCGTGGGGGCGTCTCGCAGATCGATCGCGGATCTGATGGACCTGAAAAGCGAGAGCGCGACACTTCTTTGCGGGGGAGAGGAAAAGATCGTTTCTCCCGAGGAAATCGAGGCGGGCGATCTGCTCCTTGTCAAAGCGGGAGAAAAGATCGCCGTCGACGGCATTGTGGAAAAAGGGAAAACTTCCCTCGACGTAAAATCCCTGAACGGGGAATCCGCTTACAGGGACGTCGGCGAGGGGGATGCGGTGATGGGCGGGTCCATCAACGTGAGCGGCGTGATCGAAGTGCGCGCGGCGAAACCTTATGCGGAAAGTACGGTCGCAAAGATCCTCGATCTGGTGGAAAATTCGGCGGCAAAAAAGGCGAAACCCGAAAAATTCATTACAAAGTTTGCGAAAATTTACACGCCCGTCGTCTGTATAGCGGCGCTGGCGGTGGCGTTCGGGGTACCGCTCTTTCTTCCCGGGAGCTATCTCTCTTCTCTCGGCGAGTGGGTTTACAGGGCGCTGACGTTCCTGGTCATTTCCTGTCCTTGCGCGCTGGTCATCTCGGTGCCATTGTCCTATTTCAGCGGCATCGGTTTTGCGGCGAAGCACGGCATTCTCATGAAAGGATCAACGGGTATCGACGCGCTCGCGCGTGCAAAGATCGCTGCATTCGACAAGACGGGAACACTCACTTACGGAAATTTCACCGTCAAACAAACGCGCGGCGAATATAAAGAGGAGGCGCTTGGCGTCGCCGCGGCGCTGGAAAAACATTCCTCGCACCCGTTGGCGCGGGCTTTTGACGGCGTTTCTTCGCCGTACATCGCAGAAGAGGTGCGGGAACTGCCGGGGCTCGGTATCAGCGCAAAGATCGGCGGGGAGATCTCGCTTGCGGGGAATAAAAAGCTCATGGAAAAGTACGGCATTCGCTGTGAGGATGAGAAGGCGGCGGGCACGCTCGTTTTCGTCGCGCGCGGCGGGAGATACCTCGGTTGCGTGGAGATCGAAGACGAAGTCAAAGACAACGCAAAAACGGCGCTCGAAGAACTGCGCTCGCTTGGTATCGGAAAGACGGTCATGCTCACGGGTGATAATGCCGTCCGCGCCGGAAGCGTCGCAAGGCAGGTGGGGATCGGCGAAGTATATGCGGGGCTTCTGCCCGACGAAAAACTGGAAATTGCCGAAAAACTGAAAAAAGAGGGGGCGCTCGTCTATGTCGGCGACGGGATCAACGACGCGCCCGTGCTCATTGCGGCGGACGCGGGGATTTCGATGGGCGGCGTCGGGAGCGACGCGGCGATCGAAGCGTCCGACGCGGTGCTCATGCGCGACGATCTGTCCAACGTGCCGCTCGCGATCCGCGCGTCCAAACGCACGAAAAGCATCGTCATGCAGAATATCGTGCTTGCGATCGCGCTGAAAGTTGTCATCATGGTCCTCAGTTTAACAGTCGATCTTCCGCTGTGGGTCGCCGTGCTCGCGGACGTCGGTGTGATGATGCTCGCCGTGCTCAATTCCTTCCGCACGCGCATCCCGTTCAGAAAGACAAAAGCGCGCAAAGAGAATGGGACTCGTCCCGTGCACGGGTAAAACCCGTTCGCGGATCGTTCGCGGCGCAGGAAACTATGCCGCGGAGCGCCTTTTCAGTCTGTATTTTTTCTGATAAGGCGGTTTCAGTCTAAATGAGCCGCCCGCGAAGGCGTCGGGGTACCGAAGCCTTCGCGGGCGGCTGTTTTTATCGTTTTTTTGAAGGGCGGCGCATACTATGCGCCGCCCTTCGGAACTTTTATGCAACGGTTATTTATCTCTTTTCTTCGGCATAAGCGAGGAAGGTTTTGTCCCAGTCAGGGAATTTCCTTCGTAGGGAGATCGGTTTTCCGCTTTCGTCGATAAAGCAGTGCGAACTTTTGCATACGGTGCGCAAGGCGTCCGTTTTTTCGTCGCGGATCTCGTATTCGAGGTCAAATCGGACGCCCGTGTAACGCGCAATGCGCACGGATACGATCACCGTTTCGGGGAAACGGGTCATGGATTTGTACTCGCAGGAAACGGAGAGCACGGGGCTGAGGATCCCCGATCTTTCCATGACGTCGTAGCCGATGCCCATCTGTTCGAGCATATCCACGCGCGCTTCTTCCATCCAGCGGACATAGTTGGAGTGGTGTACGATCTTCATGGTGTCCGTTTCGTAATATTGCACTTTGTGTCTGTATGGATTGAACGGCATCTTGTCACCGCCTTGTTTTTTCTTATTATACCATGCGGCGGCGCTTCCTGTCAATGCAAAACTTGCGGCCGCTGTTGACAGTACCGCCGCGGCTGTGATATAATATTTTTATGGAAAATTATCAGGATATCGAGGCGTTGTCTTCTCAATACGGCATCAACGCCGAATATGCGTCGGACGGTTTTTATCCCCGTTTCCGCGAAAACGTGAAGGGGCTTCGGCTTTCCGTGCTGTGCGACCGCAACACCGTGCGGTATGCGGCGCCTTTTGCGGAAAAGCTGCGCGGCCACGGGCAGGAAGCGGAGCTTTTCATGCTCGAAGAATATGAACCCGTCGCGGACGAAAAGACCTGCGCCGTGGCGGCAAAAGGAACGGCGCAGGCGGATTATGTGCTGGCGGTCGGCGCGGGGACTCTCAATGACATCGCCAAATACACGACCTTCCTTTCGGGGAAAAAGTGCGGCGTGCTCGCGACCGCCGCGAGTATGGACGGATTTACTTCGGGGGTGACGCCGCTCATCAAAAAGGGGTTCAAGATCACCGAAAACGCGCACACGGTCAGCGATATCCTCATCGATCTTGACATTCTCTGTGCGGCGCCGAAGATCATGACGGGCGCGGGAGCGGGGGATATCCTCGCGAAGTTCTGCTGTCTGACAGATTGGAAGATGTCCTCCCTTCTCAACGGGGAAACGTATGACGAACGGGCGGCGTCTCTCATGCGCGTTGCGCTCGGTCAGTGCGTGGAAAATATGCCGTCCGTGCAGAAATGCGGCAAAGAGGGGGTGGACGCCCTCATGCGCGCCCTGCTCATTTCGGGGTATGCCATGGTCATTGCGGGCAATTCCCGCCCCGCGAGCGGGGCGGAGCACCACATGTCGCATTTCCTGGAAATGGATTTTCTGCGGCGGGGCAAACCCATTCCTCTGCACGGCGTGAAAGTCGGGCTGGGCACCCTCGTTTCGCTCAGAATGTACGAGCGGCTCAGAGAGATCCCCGACCTGTTCGAAGGGAAAGAATGCGTTGTAAAGCTCGCGGAACAGCTTCCTTCGCCCGATTGGGCGGCGTCCGTCCTTGCCTCGCTCGGCTGCCCCGTCCGCTTTTCCGAGATCGGCGTGTCTGAAGATACGGTGCGGGATATGCTCTTCAACTGTTATAAGATCCGCGACCGTTTCACCGTCATGACACTCTACCATAATTACGGGTTGATGGATAAGGCGGCGGACGAGCTGATCGGTCTTTATTATTGAGCCGCGCCATGCGGTTGTTGAGCCGTATTTTGCGGTTTCGGAAGATGCGCAACGCGTTTGTCTGCGGGGCGCAAAGGAGAAAAAGAAGATGTACAGCGGCGTTTCGACTGCTTCATTGTTTTTAAGAGAGTACAACGAGGACGCGCTTGCCCTTCTGGACGGGCTGGGCGTGAGATCGACGGAGATCTTTCTGACGACCTTTTCCGAATATACGGAAGAGTTCGCGCGGCTTCTGCTTTCCCGCAGGGGAAACGTGGAGGTCAATTCGGTGCATCTTCTCAATACGCAGTTTGAGCCGCAGCTGTTCGGCGCGCACCCGAGGGCGCGGGAGGACGCCTTCCGCATTCTGGACGGCGCGATGGCATCAGCGCATATTTTCGGCGCAAAAAACTATACCTTTCACGGCATTACGCGCCTGAAAAAAAATTCCGTGCCGCCCGATTTTGCAAAAACGGGCAAGAGCTTTTGCGAGATCGCGGAGCATTGCGCCGCGCACGGGGTCAGACTTTGCCTCGAAAACGTGCACTGGGCTTATTATAACCAGCCCGGCATCTTCAAAAAGACGAAAGAATTTTGCCCCGCGCTCGCGGGCGTTTTCGACGTGAAGCAGGCGCGCCTTTCCTGCTATCCGTATCAGATGTATATTAAGGACATGGAGGGGTGTATCTCGCACGTTCACCTCTCCGACGTGGACGAACGGGGCAGGATCTGTCTCCCCGGCAAAGGCGTTTTTGATTTTGAAGAATGTTTCAGACGGCTCAAAGACGCGGGCTTCGACGGCGCCGCGCTCATCGAAGTGTATGCGGGCGATTACGGAGCCTATGAAGAACTCAAAGCTTCCTGCGATTTTCTCGACGAGATCATCTACAAGATCGGCTGAGCGGTTTTCCGTTTTTAAAGTCCTGGGCGGCGCTGAAAAGCGGCGCGTCGAAAGGCGAAGGGACGTAACGGTGAAAGTGCCAAAGCACGTTTTTCTTTGTGCCCTTTGGAGGGGGCTTGCTTTGTTCGGAAGTTTGTTTTTTCGGAGCGGAAGATGAAAAAACTGCGCGTTGCGCTGCTTGCGGCGGCAGTCATATTGCTTATAGGGCTTGCAAAAAAAAGAAAGAGAACGGGCGCCCCGCCGCAGGAAGAGCCCTTGCAAAAAGAGTGGGGCGGTTTGACGGAAGATTCCTTGCCGAAGAAAAATGCCGATTTATCGGAAGAAAATGCTTTGCGGGAAGAAGTTTTTTCTTCGGAAGACGGGACTTCCGCGGAGTGTGCGCAATCTGAAAAAGCCGAAAGAAAAGGGGAGAAGAAAAAATGATGAACTTTCTCGATGTCGCTCCGCTGCCGGGCGGCGGATTGTACGGAGAGGGCGGAAGCCTTCTCGCGCTTCTTCTTGCGCTTGGGTGCCTGATCGTCATCGCGGGCGCGTGTGCGGGGCTGGTTC
>CALVSU010000099.1 GCA_944359385.1 uncultured Clostridia bacterium
GCTTTTTGCTTTTTCACTCAATTTGCCAATGCCTTGGCTCACGGAAAGGGTGAAGCCGTGCGATTGCGTATTATGCGTGCCCTGAAATATCGCGCGGCGAGGGGAAAGCCGCTCGGGTTTCCCCTCAAAATCACGGAAAAATGATTTGTCAGCACAAATCATTTTTCGTGAAAATTTAAATATACATTCCCCCGTCTACTTTCAGAACGACGCCCGTGATGTAGCGCGCATCGTCGGAAACGAGAAATTTCACCGCGTTGGCAATGTCCTGCGTTTCGCCCAGACAGCCGAGCGGGATGAGTTTATACATCGCCTGTTTCTGCTCTTCGGTGAGCGCGTCGGTCATCGCGGTCTTGATAAAACCGGGCGCGACCGCGTTCGCCGTGATGTTGCGCGCGCCGAACTCTTTGGCGACCGTCTTGGTAAGCCCGACGATGCCCGCTTTGGACGCGGCGTAGTTCGCCTGCCCCGCGTTGCCCATCAGCCCCACGACCGAACTGATCGAAACGATCCTGCCGTAACGCTTGCGCATCATGTAGGGCGTGACGTGCTTGATCATGTTGAAACAGCCTTTCAGATTGATGGAAAGCACCCTGTCCCAATCCGCCTCTTCCATGCGCATGATGAGTTTGTCGGCGGTGATGCCCGCATTGTTGACGAGAATGTCGATCTTGCCGAAATCCTTTACGATCTGATCGACCACCGTCTTGACGGCGGCAAAATCGGAAACGTCGCACTTATAATAGCGCGCCGTCACGCCCGCCGCGGCGAGCGCGTCCATGGTCTCCTTTGCCGCGGCTTCGTCGCTGTAATCGACGACCGCAATGTCCGTCTTTTCTGCCGCGAGCGTCAGCGCGATCTTTGCGCCGATCCCTCTGCCAGCCCCCGTGATCAGGGCAACTCTGTTTTCCATACGATAAAACTCCGAATCGATTGTGTTTTTGCCGTTTTTGTGCGCGGCACGCCGCGCGGAACGGACAACTCCCGCTCTGCGGCAAACCGCCGCAAGCAAGCCCTTTTCTGCCCGCGGCAAAAGCCGAAGGCACGCTTTTCTTGCCCGCGGCAAAAGCCACGGACGAGTTTCCCGCGCCTTGATGCGCGCGGGGCACACTTTTCGCGGCAAACCGCCGCGAAAAAATATTTCCTGCCGCGGCGCACCGCGCCGCGGACAAACTTTTCGCAGACGTGCCGAAAGGCACGTCTGTTTTCCGCTTGTTTTTTAACGATACCCCTTCAGCCGCGCTGCACGAGCCCCGTGAGCACCTTGCCGGGACCGACTTCGACAAATTCCTCCACGCCGCGCGCTTTCATCGCCGCGACCGTCGCCGTAAAGCGCACGGGCGAGCACATCTGCTTTGCGAGCGTTGCGGCAAAATCCCCTTCGTAAGGCTTCGCCGTGAGGTTGGCGTAGACATCCGTGCGCGGCGCCTTCATGTCCAGCGTGCGCAGGAATTTTTCAAATTCCGCCGCCTCGGGCGCAAGTTCGGGACAATGGAACATACCCGAAACGCGCAGTTTCATCGCCCTGCCGCCCGCCGCTTTGACTTTTGCCGTAAATTCCTCTTCGGCGGAAAGCTTGCAGGCGACGACCGTCTGTTTTGACCCATTATAGTTGGCGAGGTGGGTATTTTCCCCGTCGCAGAGCGCTTCCACCGCCTCGGGCGCAAGCCCGATGACCGCGATCATGCACCCCTTGACCCGCTCGGTATACGCTTCCATCAGCTCCGCACGCTTTACGATGGTGCGGAACGCGTCCTCTTCGGACAGCACCCCCGCAAAACACAGCGCGGGCACTTCACCTACCGAAAAACCGCACACGCAGTCGGGCGTGCCCAGCTCCTCTTCCTTCACATACGCGTATGCGAGGTCGGCAAGAAACATGGTCGGCTGGGTCAGGATCGTCCTGTTCAGCTCTTCCTGCGTCCCGGAAAGCATTTTCTCCACGACGCCCGGGCGGACTGCGTCCGCCATTTCAAAGAGTTTTCTGACTTTGGGCGCGTCCTTTACGTCGGACGCCATGCCGGGCACCTGCGCGCCCTGCCCCGCAAACAAAAAGGCTATACGTCCCACTTTACGCCCTCCATGCGCTTTTCCGCATCGGACATGACTTCTTCGACGATCTCTTTCGCGCTCTGGCGTTTGTTCACCATGCCCGCGATCTGACCCGCGAGGAAGCACCCCTCCTCCGCATTGCCGTCTTTGGCGGCTTTGCGCAGAGACCCGACGCCGAATTCTTCCAGCTTTTCGTCGGGATAGTTGGAATCCGCTTCCAGTTTTGCATATGCGTTCGTGTACGCCGTCTTGATGGCGCGCACGGGATGACCGAGCCTTCTGCCCGTGACCATGGTGGAAATATCCTTTGCCGCGAGCACTTTCTTTTTGTATTCTTCGGAAACGGTGCATTCGTCCGCGACGAGGAACCGCGTCCCCATCTGCACGCCGCACGCGCCCAGCGCGAACGCCGCGACGACGCCCCTGCCGTCACCGATGCCGCCCGCCGCGACGACGGGGATCTTCACCGCGTCGACGACCTGCGGAACGAGCGCCATCGTCGTGAGATCGCCCACATGACCGCCGCTCTCGCCGCCCTCGGCGATGACCGCGTCCACGCCCGCGCGCTCCACCATTTTGGCAAGCGCCGTAGACGCGACGACGGGGATGATGACGATGCCCGCCTCCTTCCACATTTTGACAAAACGGGAAGGATTGCCCGCGCCCGTCGTCACGACGGGAACTTTCTCTTCCGCGACCATTTTGGCGACTTCTTCGACGTGCGGACTCATCAGCATGATGTTCACGCCGAACGGCTTATCCGTCATCGTGCGGCATTTTCTGATCTCTTCCCTGACCCAGTCCGCGTTCGCGTTCATCGCAGAGATGATGCCCAGCCCGCCCGCATTGGAAACAGCGCTCGCCAAAGAGGCATCGGCGATCCACGCCATGCCTCCCTGTATCAACGGATATTTGATTGTAAGAAGTTTTGTAAGTTTTGTCTGCATGGCGCCGCCTTCTTACTTGTTGGCGACCGCCTCGTCGATCTTCTGAATGAGTTCGCCGACGGTGGAAAGCTGCATATTGTCGCCCAGAGAGATGTCGTATGCCTCTTCGATCTGCATGACGATGTCCACTTTGTCGAGAGAGTCGAACTCCAGCTCGTCAAACGTGGTTTCGGGCGTGATGTCGAGATCTTCGCCTTTGCACTCGCTGAGGATTTCCTTCAATTTTTCCAACGTTTCCATACTGTGTTACTCCTTTTTTATTCTTTATTCCATTTTATGATGACCGCGCCGCTCGTAAGCCCTCCTCCGAAGGCGACGAACAACAGCTTGTCTCCCTTGTGAAAGATGCCCTTCTTCGCATACTCGTCGAGAAGGACCATGACCGACGTCGCGCTCATGTTGCCGCAGTCGGCAATGTTCGTGAGCACCTTGCTCTTGTCGATCTTGAATTTTTTCAGGCTCGCGTCGATGATGCGCAGGTTCGCCTGATGCGGCAGATACCAGTCGATGTCCGACGGCGTGAGCCCCGCCCTTTTGCACACTTCCTCGATGTTGTGCCCCATGGCGTTGACGGCGAATTTATACACCTCGCCCCCGTCCATGTGCATGGCGAGCTTTTCCTGCTCCACCTGATTGTACGGGCTGTTGATGCCCTCGATGTTGGGCATGCGGATGACGTGCGTGTCGGGATCGGTGGAAAGGACGCCCGCAAGCCTGCCTTCCCCCGCCTTGACGACCATCGCGCCCGCCCCGTCGCCGAACAGGACGCAGCTCGCCCTGTCCGTCCAGTCGAGAAGCTTGCTCATCGCCTCCGCCGATACAATCAGCACCGTTTTCGCCTTGCCGCTCGCAATGAACGAATCGGCAACTTCCATGCAATACAGCACGCCGACGCATGCCGCATTCAGATCGAACGAGGGCGCGCGCGAGCCTACCGCCTCGCCCACCGCACACGCAAGCGAAGGCGTAAACGTGTCCGCCCGCATGGTCGCACAGAGAATGAGATCGAGGTCTGCGCCCGAAACGCCCGCCTCTTCCATGGCAATCTTTGCCGATCGTATCGCCAGATCCTGCAAACGCTCCGTCGTCAGGACGTGCCTTCTGGAAATGCCCGTGCGGGTGCGGATCCACTCGTCGGACGTATCCAGAAATTTCGCAAGATCGTCGTTTGTGACTACTTTTTCGGGAAGGGCGCTGCCCGTTCCCGCGATATAAAATGACATAACTGCCTCTTGATCTGCCGCGCGGATTTATCCGCGCGGCGGCGTTTTGCTGAAAAAAGTACGCGGCGCAAACCGCAAACGGCATTCCGTTCCCGCTTTTTTAGCTCCGCTTCTATTAGATTATAAAAGATTTGCCACTTTAAGCCAAGCCTTATACAAAAAAACAGCGCAAAAAGCCCCCTTCGCTGCGCATTTTGTCTCCTTATACGGCAAAATCTGCGCCCGAACCGCACAAAAATTTATGCCCGCTGTCCTTTCGGTCGGCTTTTTACGGCAAAATCGCCCTGCCCTGTGCGCATTTTTCTCGCCGACAGCTGAGATTTTCCCTGCGCCGCGTCGGTATCTCGCCCGACGCACAAAAAAAGAATGCCCGCGGACAAAAGCGGGCATTTTCTTGCTTTTCGGACGCTATGCCTGCTTGGGAACGATCGCAAAGGAAAATTCCGCGCTCGTGCAGAGTTTTCCGTTCGCCGTCAGCTTTCCTTTGGCAAAACAGAAAATCCCTCTGCGCGCGGTAAGTTCCACCGTCATGACCGCGGTGTCCCCCGGCAAAAGCGGGTTTTTGAATTTTACGTTGTTCAGCCCCGTATACATCGGGGTCTTGCCTTTACAATCGGGCAAGAGCGCGACGGCGGTCTGGGCGATCATCTCGCACTGAATGACCCCCGGCACGATCGGGTTGCCGGGAAAATGCCCCTGCAAAAAGAACTCGTCGCCTTTGACGGTGTATTTCCCGACAGCCTTGCCTTCGGCATCGATCTCGACTTCATCGAGCAGAAGCATCGGTTCGCGATGCGGCAAAAATTCTTTGATCTCGTCCCTGTTCATGTTATGGCTCCTTTCTCAAAAAAGCGGGTTGACGCTCCCGCCCGCGGCTTGCCCGTTTTGCAAGCTCAGCTGGGGTATTCTTCCTTTCCCTGCGCATCGTCCCTGTCTTCGGGGAAGATCGCCCCGTTCACGACGGGAAGAATGAGCGGCGCGGCAAATGCCGCCGTCGTCAGGTTGGTGACCGCAGAACGCAGATACGGATACAGCGTTTCCGTCGCCGCGATCGTGAACGCCTTGCGCTCCGCATCCGTCTCCGCCTCCGTTTCGAATACGCCCGTCAGCTTTACGTTGAGATCGAAGGGCTTGGGAGATTCTTCCGAGCTCTCGATCTTCACTTCCAGCGAAACGAAAAACATCTTTTCGTTCCCGACCGTCTTGCGCACCTGGCGCGAAAAAGAAGGTTTCAGATCGAATTTCATGTCCTTCGTGATACGCGCGCCGCTGAGCGCAAAGCGCATTTCGTCGGCGCGGATCCCTTTGAGCGAAAAAGCAGGTTTTTGCATGGTTTTTTACTCCGTTCCCCCGCGAAAAACTTATCTTTGCCCGCGGGTTTTTTTACAATATCAATGTATTTATTATACAGCCGCCGGGCGCTTTTGTCAACACTTCTTCCGAAAACGAGGGACAAAAGCACAAAAGAAGGGCAAAAATCCCTTCTTTCGCGATCTTTTTGTATTATTCGAGGACAGCTTTGATCCTCCTGATGCCGCTCGCCGAGGATTGTTCCTTGACGATCCTGAAATGCCCGAGCTCGCCCGTGCGCGAAGCGTGCGGGCCGCCGCACATCTCGCGGGAAAAACTGCCGATGCTGTACGTCTTGACCACGTCGCCGTATTTGCTGTCGAATACGCCGACGATCCCTTCTTCCCGCGCACGTTCGTAGGGCATTTCCTCGAACACGACGGGAATGTCTTCTTTGATCTTATCGTTGACGAGCGCCTCGACTTTTTTGATCTCCTCTTCCGTCATCGGGCGGGCAAAGTTGAAGTCGAAACGCAGCCTTTCGGGAGTGATGTTGCTGCCCTTCTGGTTGACGTCGGGAGAGAGCACCGCTTTGAGCGCCGCGTTGAGAAGGTGCGTCGCCGTATGCAGGCGGGTGGTCGCTACGGACGTATCCGCAAGGCCGCCCTTGAACTGCCCTTCCGCGACGACGTGGCTCTTTTCCTGATGTTCTTTGAACGCCGCTTCAAAACCCGCTTCGTCCACCGTATAGCCGCGCTCCGCCGCCATTTCCACCGTCAGTTCGAGAGGGAACCCGTAGGTATCGTACAG
>CALVSU010000100.1 GCA_944359385.1 uncultured Clostridia bacterium
CAAAAGGCGGGCTGGACGGCGGATTGTCTCATCGAAGTGAATATCGGAAGCGAGCTTTCCAAGAGCGGATTTTCCTTGGAAGACGCGCCCGCCGCATATGAACGGCTGAAAAACTATCCGAATATCCGCATCAAAGGGCTCATGGCGATGCTTCCACTCTCGGACGATCGGGCAATGCTCGCCGCGCTCTGCAAAAAAATGCGCGCCCTTTACGACGCACTGCGCGCCGAAGACGGGAACATCCAACACCTCTCCATGGGCATGAGCGGCGACTGGCGGCTGTGCGCGGAAAACGGGAGCAACATGATCCGCCTCGGCACTTCCCTGTTCGGGCCGAGAAATTACCCCGCACCCGCGGCAAACGTTCAGGGATAACGGCGCAGAATTGAAAAATACCCTTCAATATGCTTGTCTGACGGCTGATTTTGTGATAAAATAAAGCTGTAATCGGCAAAAAGGGGAAAATTGCGGCCGAACACGGCAAAAAAGAGGAGCGTTTATGGGTCTGTTTGATTTCTTCAAAGAAAAAGACGACGGCAACACCCGCCGCCGCCCGATCGCGGGAGAACGCGAACTGCCCGACAAAAAGCCCTTCGAGAAGCCGGCGGGCGCACAGCCCATGCAGATCCGCCACCCCCGCTCTTTCGCGGACATCGAAGAGATCATCGACCGCATGAAAGACAAACTCACCGTGATCGTGTATCTCAACGAACTGAGCGCAAACACCGCCCTGCGCGTGACGGATATCCTCAGCGGCGCGGTTTATGCCCTCGGCGGCGGCATGGCGGAACTGGAAAAAGATATGTTCATCTTTACCCCCGACGGCGTGAACGCCAAATAGCCCGCAGGCCCTTTCACGACAACGCGAGCCGACGGAATACCGACATATTTGCGGCAATACGATAGGTTCAAGACAATGGTCGGACATATTCGCGGCACCCCGGCCCGATCGCGGCAATGCGTTTTTTTGCAAAGCGCGCAACCGAAATCCGCTATATTTTACACGGACCCTATGGGGTCCGACGCAAGATAATAGAACTTCAAAGAAAGAGAGGCAGGGTTCCCCTGCCTCTCTTTCTTTCATTGCGATTGCCGCACAAACCGAACAAACCGCACAAGCCAAACGCGCGCAATGAAAGCGATCGCTTTCATTGCGCGCGTTGCATATGCCGCCCGTATGCCGCCCTTCGAAACGTATGGCTCGCCGCCTGCCGCAGTAAAACGCCTTTCTCCTGCAAAATTTGCCGCAAAGGTCATTCCGCAGCGATGAGCGGTGCGCTCTTCAATACAAAAGTTTTGCCGTATCGGGCAGAGTCAACACGTCGCTGTTGTCGCCGCGCACGGTGAAATACTCTTCGTGGAAAGTCCTGTGCGGGATCATGTACACCCGCTTGTCTTTCCAGCTGTTTTTCAAAGTATGCGCGAACATACGCTTTGCCTGAATGTTCGCAAAAATGCCCGCATTCAGCTCTACGATCGCGCTTTCGTATCCCGCCGCGAAGCAGTTTTTGATCGCGATCTTGATCTTGAACGCGATATAGGTATCGGAGAGAAGCACGCCGGATCCTTTGCAATAAGGACAGCTTTTCGTGAGCATGACGGTATTGTCGTCTTTGGATTTCTTGCGCGTGAACTGAACGAGCCCGAGTCCGCTCGTTTCGGACACATTGCATTTTTCCCTGTCCTTTTTGAGTTCTTCGCGGAGGGCGTCCGCGACCGCGGCGCGGTGCGCGGGGTCTTCCATGTCGATAAAATCTATGACGACGATGCCGCCCATGTTGCGAAGGCGCGCCTGTCTGGCGATCTCCTTTGCCGCAAGCAGGTTGGTCTCGAAGACGGTGTCTTCCAGGCTCGCCGTGTTGCCGATGAATTTGCCCGTGTTTACGTCGATGACGGTGAGCGCCTCCGTCTTGTCAAAGACGAGATATGCCCCGTTTTTCAGTTCGACGTGGGAACGCAGAATATTAAAAACCTGCTGTTCGATGCCGAAATAATCGAACATTTCCCGCTCGCCGCTGTACAGGACGGCGGTATTTTTCTTGCCTATCTCTTTGAGCGCGGCGCCGAGGCGTTTATACACCGTTTCCGAACCGATGTAGATCTTGTCGATCTCTTTGAGGTCGATGTCTCTGAGGAGTCTGACGTGCAGGTCCGCGTCGCGGTACAGAAGATCGCCCGCCGCCGCGTCTGCATACGCGGCTTTTGTCGTGAGATACAGTCCGCGAAGGTATTTCGCCTCTGCTTTGAGCGTTTTGAGGTCTGCCTGCGGCGAACGGGTGCGCATGATCAGCCCGTCGCCCGCAAAGCGCAGTTTTTCCGCGACCGCGATGAGAGACGCACGTTCCGCCTCGGCGGTGATCTTTCTGGAAACGCCGAGAAAAGGCGTTCCGGGCAGATAAATGAGATATTTGCCGACAAAAGACAGATTCATGGTGAGCCGCGCGCCTTTGGTGCCGATGGGCGATTTGGAGACCTGCACCATGACTTCGTCTCCCACGCCGACGCTGAGCTTTTGCGTCACTTCGCCGACCCCTTCTGCCGCAGGAATGTCCCCCGCGTAGAGGTAGCCGTTTTTCGCCTGTCCGAATGCGACGAACGCCGCCTGCATCCCTTCCAGGACATTGACGACGCGACCCTTGTAGATATTTCCCGAAATGTCGCTCGCACCCGCCGAATCCAGATGAAATTCGACGAGCGTATCTCCTTCGGTGACCGCCGCGAAGCAATCGCCGCCGAAGTAATCGAAATACATATTCTTTTGCATTTTTATAAACCTTACGCACCGCATATTTTATACGCGTATGCAAAAATAATGACTAAACCGTATATTTATCCATTTCATTTTACCATATAAAAATACGTTTTGCAAGCGCAAACCGAAAAATTAAGCGCCTGTTCGGTTATTTTTGCGGCAGATACTGCCCGATCTCGCCGTAGAGATCGGCATTTTCAAGGAGAGCGCAAAATTCTTCCTCGGAGATCTCGCCCAGAAACGCGCCGTCCTCGCCGTAAACGATGAATTCCGCGTATTTTCCCCGTTCGAGAAAGGAGAAAAGCCGCTTTACGGTGCAGTCGCTGCGCACCGCGATGCGCCTGACTTCCAGCCCGCGTTTCATCTTTTTCGCATAATCGAAGCGGATGCGCATATACGCGCAGTCTCTGCCGCCCAACGCGCCCGCAAAGAGGAAGAGCGAAAAAAAGAGCAGGGTGAAATTCACCGACAGAAAGCAGCCGTACACGAACAAAGCCAAAAGCGCGGCGGCAAAAAAGAACCCTGCCCCGCGCGCGACCCTGCCCGCGATCTTTTCGCCCCATTTTGCCGCCACGGCGCAATACAGGATCCGCCCGCCGTCCAGCGGATAAGCGGGCAGAAGATTGACGAGCGCGATCGCCGCCGAGGAATAAAAAGCGACGTCGGTATAGGGGTATGTATCGGGGAAAAACCACCACAGCGCGACGAACAGCACCGCCGCCGCGGCGTTCACGAGCGGGCCTGCAAGCGCGACGAAGATCTCGTCTTTCAGGGAGATCCCCTCGATGTCGCCCGAAATGAGCGCGCCGTAGGGCATGAGCACGATCTTATCCAGCCTGTATCCGAGCCGCGCCGCCGCGAGGGAATGCCCGAACTCGTGCATGACGGCGACGACGGTCGCAACAAGAAAGAGAAAAAGCCTGCCCGTAAAGGCATAATACAGCCCGAAAAGAAGAAAGAGCGGATGTACCGCAAAACGCATCCGCCCTCTTTTATTTTTGAAAAAACGCTTACACGTTCCAGACAATATCGTTCTCCTCGTTGACGGTGTACGAGCTGATCAGCGAACCCTCGTCGTACATCCGCACACTCACTTCGCTTTCTCCGCGGCTGTAACCGACGGGAATGGTCGTGTACACCGTGTCGCCCGCCGCCCAGTATGCCTCGGACAGCCCCGTGATCACCGAAGTAAAGGAAGTCGTGTGCTCGATCTCGACGGTATACACCCCGTCTGTCTGCGAAACGTTCGCGATCTTGCCGCCGAAAGGCGCGTAAACGCTGCACTCGCCCGTGAACGTGAGTACGCCGTCCGTAACGCTGCACGCGATGTCGTCGGAAACGACGCGGCCGAGCGTGAGTTCGGAATAAGTGCGGTCGTCCGTCTTGACCGTTTCCGTCGTACCGCCCGCAATATTTTCGAAAAAGGTGTTGATCGCGCTGTTCGGCATAAAGATGTTGGTCAGCAAGATCGCCGCGCAGAGCGCGCAGACGGCGACAAATTCCGCGATGAGAATGCGGCTGTCAAAAAAGCGCTTTTTGGGCTTTACCGCCGTTTCTTCGCCGTAATCGGTGACGTCCTCGCTCTCGGCGACGCGCCCCGCCTCTTCCCTTTCCTCCTCGGCGAGAATGCTCTCCTGCGTTTCGGCAAACGCCTCCTGCGCGGGCGCTTCCGCCCTCTCTTCCAGCCGTTCGTTGACCCGTTCGACCACGCGGTTTTTGAGGTCTTCCTCTTTCTTCTTTCTGCCCCTCTTTTTTACCACGTTGAGAGTATTCACGGGTATTTCGAGCATTTCTGCGTAATCGATGCTTTCGCTCATGATGATATCCTCCGCTTCTGAGATATACTCTAATTTATGCGGGGGGAAACTCTTTAAGAACGTATTTTTTTATCCCTTTCGATTCGTTTGCGCATTTTCGACAAATTTAGTATAATATTCCCATCAACCGCCCGCGCCGCGGCGGAAAAAGGAGCGCAAAATGATCATTTCCGAAGCGTTTGAAAGCAAAAAGGCACTGTATTCTTTTGAAATTTTTCCGCCGAAACCGACGGCGGACCTTTCCGCCGTGCGCGGCACCATAGAACAGCTCGCCGCCCTTTCGCCCGATTATATCTCCGTGACCTGCGGCGCGGGCGGATCGGGCAACGCACGGACTGCGGAGATCGCCTGCCTTGTGAAAAAGTGCGGCGTGGAGCCGCTCGCGCACCTCACCTGCATCAACGCTTCGAAAGAGAGCATTTCCCGCTCCCTTTCCGAGCTGTCCGTCAGCGGCATCCGCAACATCCTCGCCCTGCGCGGCGACCGCGCCGAGGGCGCGCGCGAATCGGAAGACTTCCGCCACGCCTCCGACCTCGTCTGCTTCATCAAAAAGAGCGGACTCCCCTTTGACGTTGCGGGCGCCTGCTACCCCGAAGGACATCCCGAAGCGCCCGACATCCTCACCGATATCAGAAATTTAAAAAAGAAAGTGGACGCAGGGGTCACACACCTCAACACACAGCTGTTTTTCGACAACGAGGACTTTTTCCGCTTTTCGGATATGCTCGCGCTCGCGGGCATAGACGTGCCCGTGCAGGCGGGAATCATGCCCCTCGTCAAAAAATCGCACGTCGACAGGATCATTTCCCTCTCGGGAGCGAAAATCCCCGCCAAAATTTCCCGCATGATCTCCAAGTTTTACGACAAACCCGACGCGCTCATGGAAGCGGGCATCGCCTATGCGACTTCCCAGATCATCGACCTGCTCTCGGCGGGCGCGCGCGGCGTGCACCTTTACGTCATGAACAACGCTTACGTCGCCGAAAAGATCACGGCAAACGTCTCGCATATTCTCGGCGAGATCAACAAAAAGTAATGGTATGGAAATAGAAAGAGAAGAGTTTCTGCGCTGCCTCGGCTGGAAAGGGCAAGAAGTCGGCGAAGAACTGGAAAGAAAACTGGACGAGGCGGCAAAGCGCTGTCTCGCCCTCGCGACGCCCCGCTGCGTCGTCAGAAAATTTGCGCTCGGCGAAGACCTTACCCTGATCGGCACGGACTTTGCGCCCGCAGGCGAGGACATCCGCAGGCACCTTTCGGGCTGCAAGGAAGCCTATCTCTTCGCGGCGACGATCGGAACGGGCGCCGAAAGAGAGCTTACAAAACTGTTCGCAAAGAGCGCGGAAGAAGCGCTGCTCTTCGACACCGCCGCTTCCTGCGCCGTGGAAAGCTACGCCGACGAAGTGTGCGAAGACCTCGAAAAGAGCGCGGGCAGGCGGCTCACGAGCCGCTTTTCCTGCGGATACGGGGATTTTCCGCTCGAACAGCAAAGGGACATCTGCAAACTTCTGCGCACGGACGTGCGCATCGGCGTATGCTGTGACGAGAATTTTCTGCTCACGCCGCGCAAATCGATAACCGCGCTCATCGGCATCACCGAAGAAAAACCCGCCGATAACAAGAGCTGCTGCGCGCACAAATGCGCCGCCTGCAACAACGCGGCGTGCGCTTTCCG
>CALVSU010000101.1 GCA_944359385.1 uncultured Clostridia bacterium
CTTCCCGCTGAAAGATCTGGCGCCGGGCGAAAGCGTCAGTGTCGGTTTTGACGTAAGGGTGAACTGAACATGAAAACGGTCGTGAATGTATCCGAAGTGACGGATGCGGCAGGCGCGGTTTTTTACAGTAACTCCGTTAGCACACAAGTTATGCCGCCGCCCGTTTACAGGCCGTACCGTTACGATCTGCAATGTGCTTGCATACCGTGCTGTTGCTTTCGTTGGGAGTGCTGCGGCTGCGAATGCGTGTCGTGTTGCCGTTGTGTTTGTTCGCGCTGTTGTTGTCGGGACTGCGGCAGCTTTGCCGCATTGCCTGTTGCATGGTCGCTTTGCTGTTGTAACGAGTAAAATCTGCGGAAATGATCGTTTTCGGCGTCTGCGCAGCGGTAATATCGGATCCGCGCCGCTTTTTGCGGCGCGGATCTTCATATGTTTTTTGTCCTTAAAAAATTTATATCTGTTGACAGGCGGCGAAAAATGTGATACTCTATAAGTCGATGAACGTTGCGCTATAGGATTTTTTGAAAGCGCAAAAAGGGGAGGAGTTATGTCGGAAGGCAAAAAAAAGATCACATTGAAGGATATAGCGGAAAAGACCGGGCTTTCCGTGAATACCGTATCGCGCGTGCTGAACAAAAAACCGTACTATACGAAGGAAGTGGAGGCAAAAGTCAACGCGGCGTGCAAAGAACTGGGTTATATAGTGGATATGAATGCGTCGGGGCTCCGCAGCGGTTCCACGCATACGATCGCGATCGTGTTTGACGATCTGATCAATCCTTTTTATTCATACACGACGGATATCATCTCCAAAAGATTTGAGGAGAAGGGATACAACGTCATTATGTTTTCGAACAACGGCAGGACGTCGTATGTGGATTATGAGCTGATGCGCAGCGTGATGGCCCGAAAGCCCGACGGGATTTTATCCTTTTTGGAACCTGCGTCGGACATGGTGGATTTTATCAAAGAGACGGGTATACCGTTCATCATCTTCGGCAGGGACGGTGCTCCTTACGGGATGATCGGCGTGGATGCGGACGAGGTGTACGGCGGAAAGCTTGCCGGGGAACATCTTTTGTCCTGCGGGTATCGCAACCTTGCGTACATCGGCAGCTGGCACGATGTAAAGGTGTGTCTGGACAGGCAGAAGGGCTTTGAAGAGGCGCTTGCTTCGCAAGGCGCAGCGCTTGCTCCCGATCATATTTTTTATATCCGAGAGCAGGAGATCGACGGGATCCTCGACAAGATCGTGGAAGATAAGATTGACGGCATTCTGTGTTTCAACGATGTGATCGCGTTCATCGTAGTGGAGGCGCTGGAAGCGCGCGGCATGGAAGCGGGCGTGCATTACGGAATTATGGGGTTTGACAATGTGCAGCAGATGATGCGGATGCCTCGTTTTCTGACGACGGTCGATGTCGGATGTTATGAGTTTGCGGAGAAAGGAGCGGAGGTGATGCTCGATCTTTTATCGGGTGAAGAAACGGAAAAACCCGCCTTCCGCGATGCGCATAAGTCGTTTTTGGTGCAGGGCAGGTCTACCGTCGTAAAACAGTGACCTGTTCCGAACAGGCGACAATGCAATGGAATGCAAATATCGCTTACGGCAAAAAGAAAAGTATGATCGAATTTTATTGCCGATATGAATGGCAAGCGCGGCGCGCCTTAAAAGGCGCGCCGCGCATATATTTTAAACAAAAAGACGGCAGCAAAACTCCTTGCGGGCTATATGAAAAAGGGCCTTTTTTGCATAGGCAGGCGAATTGTGAAAATTTGAAAAAACGTAAAATTTGTACCTTCATTTTATTGACAAATAATTATAAATGGATATAATGTTAGCTAACCTAACAATTGCGGGGTGCGAGATGAACAACAGGCATGTCGGATACGCGCTGAAATCACTTAATCACAGGATCATACAGGTTATGAACAACATACCTGCGATCCGCGAAAATAAAAATTTGACGGGTATTCAGGTATGGATACTCAATTTTTTATTTCAGAATGCGGAGAGAGATATGTTCCAGAAAGACGTGGAAGGTGAGTTCAGTATCCGTCGGTCTACGGCAACGGAGCTTCTGAAAACGATGGAAGCGGGAGGTCTGATCCGCAGGATCCCGGTGCATTACGACGCGCGCCTGAAAAAGATCGTGCTTACCGATTACGCGCGGGAGATCAAAAAACAGCTCGAAGAGCAGATCCTTCGCACGGAGGAGATGTTGACGCAGGGATTCAGTGAAAAAGAGTTGGAAAGCTTTTTCGATTATATCCGGCGTTTTAAAGAAAATCTGTCAAAGATCGGATAAAGCGATTGTGAGGTGGCGCGCGGGGCCGGGTGCGCCGTGCAAATAAGTTAAAAATCAGTAAAAGGAGACAGATATGATCAAAACATTGGCGAAAAGTGTGCGCGAATACAAAACGCCGTCCATACTTTCCCCGATATTCGTATCGATCGAGGTCATCCTCGAGTGTCTTATGCCGCTGGTGATCATGGAGTTCATTGCGAAGCTCGAAGAAGAGATCGCGTTCAGCTCGATCGGCTATTACGGCGGGATCCTCGTGGGGATGGCGGTGCTCTCGTTGATCACGGGTATGCTTTCGGGTCGGTTTGCCGCCAGGGCAAGTGCGGGTTTTGCAAAGAACCTGCGCAAGGACATATATTACGCGATACAGGATTATTCTTTTGCAAACATTGATAAATTTTCGACGTCCAGCCTTGTGACGCGTCAGACGACGGACGTGACGAACGTACAGATGGCATACATGATGATCATCCGCGTGGCGATCCGCTGCCCGCTGATGCTCATCTTCTCGCTTGCGATGGCGTTCACGGTAAATGTGACCATCTCGTGGGTGTTTTTAGCGCTTGTTCCCGTGCTTGCCGCGGTGCTTGTGGTCGTCATTCTGAAAACGCATCCCGTCTTTGAAAGGGTCTTTCATAAATACGACAACATGAACCGTTCCGTAAGGGAGAACATCAAGGGTATCCGCGTGGTGAAATCCTTTGTGCGCGAAGATTTTGAAAAGAAAAAGTTTGAAGCTACATCCGAAGACGTGCGCAAAGACTTTACGCTTGCGGAGCGCATCATGGCGATCAACACGCCCGTGATGCAGTTCTGTATCTGGCTTTCGTTTCTTCTTATCTTCCTTCTTGCGGCGATCATCACGCACAACAATATCGAAAACGGGATCGCGATCGCAGACGCCGTCGTCGGTAAGGAACAGCTGACGGTGCTGATCATGTACGCGTCGCAGATCCTGTCGGCGGTCATGCAGCTTTCGATGGTGCTGGTCATGATCATCATTGCCCGCACGTCCGCCGAGCGTATCGTTGCCGTACTGCAAGAAAAGAGCAACATTACTTCGCCTGAAAATGCGGTCAGGGAAGTCAAGGACGGCGACATCGTGTTTGACAACGTCAGCTTCAAATATTCCGCGGGCGCAGAGCGTTTTGCGCTCGAAGGCGTGAATCTGCATATCAAATCGGGACAGACGATCGGCATTCTCGGAGGAACGGGTGCGTCAAAATCCACGCTCGTCAACCTGATCCCCCGCCTTTACGATACGACGGAAGGGGCGGTGTATGTCGGCGGCGTCAACGTCAAAGAATACGATCTGGAAACGCTGCGCAACAATGTCGCGATGGTGTTGCAGAAAAACGTCCTGTTTTCGGGAACGATCAAAGACAACCTGCGCTGGGGCAAACAGGATGCGACGGACGATGAGATGCTGCGCGTGTGCAAGCTCGCTTGCGCGGACGACTTTATCCAGACGTTTCCCGATAAGTACGATACCTATATCGAGCAGGGCGGCACGAACGTGTCGGGCGGACAGAAACAGCGCCTGTGCATAGCGCGCGCGCTTCTCAAAGACCCGAAGGTGCTTATCCTCGACGACTCCACGAGCGCGGTCGACACCAAGACGGACGCGATGATCCGAAAATCTTTCCGCGATGAGATCCCGAACGTCACAAAGATCATCATCGCCCAGCGCGTTTCGTCTGTGCAGGATGCCGATCAGATCATCGTGCTGGACGGCGGCAAGATCAATGCGGTCGGCACGCACGAGGAACTGCTCGAGTCAAACGAGATCTACAAAGAAGTTTACTATTCGCAGAACCGCGTAGGCGGGGATAAAGACGTGAAAGAAGGAGGTGCCGACAATGAGTAAAGCGAAAGCGATGCCGCAACGCAGGCCGAAGATGCACACCTTCAAGATCCTCGGCAGGCTTCTTTCCTATGTGTTTCATTATTATAAGTTCAGACTGATCGCCGTCTTTATCTGTATCGCCCTCACGGCGGCGGCAGGTATCAGTTCCTCCGTGTTCCTGATCATGGTCATCGACAAAGTCATCGATCCTCTGAAAAACGGCGCCGCATGGGCAGATGTCGGCAAAGATCTTTTCTACATAATCGGCGGCATGGGGCTCATGTATGTGTTAGCGCTCGCCGCGTCAGCGTTCTATAACCAGACAATGGCGGTCGTGACGCAGGGCTTTTTGAAACACGCACGCGAAGATATGTTCAATCACATGGAATCGCTGCCCATCCGCTATTTCGATACGCATACCCACGGCGACATCATGAGTACGTATACCAACGATACGGACGCGCTCCGTCAGCTCATTTCTATGAGTATTCCGCAGATCTATTATTCGATCGTTGCGGCGCTGGTGCTTTTCGTGCTCATGCTCACGTACAGCCTGTGGCTGATGTTCGCGGTTTTCTTCGGCGTGTTCCTGATGGCTGTCGTAGCGAAATATGTCGGCAGCAGAAGCGCGCGCCACTTCATCCGTCAGCAGGAGATCCTCGGCAAGACGGAAGGCTACATCGAAGAGATGATGGGCGGGCAGAAAGTTATCAAGGTTTTCTGCCACGAAGAACAGGCGAAGAAGGATTTCGATAAGATCAATGACGAACTCTGTGATGCTTCCGACAATGCGAACAAGTACGGCAACATCCTCATGCCCGCCGTCATGAACATCGGGCATTTCGCGTTCGTGCTCGTCGCCATCGTTGCGGGCATTCTGTTTGCGGCAGGGGTGAAAAATCTGAGCATTACCGGCTGGGGCGCGCTCACAACGACGGTCGTCGTCGGCTTCCTCAATATGTCCCGCCAGTTCTCCCTGAATATCGGGCAGGTTTCCATGCAGATCAACTCGGTCGTTATGGGTCTTGCGGGCGCAGGGCGTATTTTTGAGCTGCTTGACGAGAAATCTGAAACGGACAACGGGTATGTCACGCTGGTCAATGCGAACATCGCCGAAGACGGTACCATTACCGAAAGCGAGGAGCGCACCGGCAAATGGGCGTGGCGGCATCCCCACCAGGCGGACGGCAGCGTGACGTACACGGAGCTCAAAGGCGACATTCAGCTCTACGACGTGGATTTCGGATATGTTCCCGAAAAGATCGTTCTGCATAACGTGAGTATCTATGCGAAGCCGGGGCAGAAGATCGCGTTCGTCGGCGCGACGGGCGCAGGCAAAACGACGATCACCAACCTTCTCAACCGTTTTTATGACATCGCCGACGGCAAGATCCGTTACGACGGGATCAACATCAACAAGATCAAGAAGGACGATTTGCGCCGTTCGATGGGTATCGTCTTGCAGGATACGAACCTGTTTACGGGTACCATTATGGAAAATATCCGTTACGGCAAACTGGATGCGACGGACGAAGAATGTATTGAGGCGGCAAAGCTCGCGAATGCGCACGACTTCATCACCCGCCTTCCCGAAGGTTACAACACGGTATTGCGTCACGAAGCGTCCAACCTCTCGCAGGGTCAGCGTCAGCTCATCTCTATCGCGCGCGCGGCTGTTGCGGATCCTCCCGTGATGATCCTCGACGAGGCGCCGTCTTCCATCGATACGCGCACCGCGGCGCTGGTGCAGAAGGGCATGGACGCGCTGATGAAGGGCAGAACGGTCTTTGTCATTGCGCACAGGCTTTCGACCATTCAGAACTCCGACGCAATCATGGTCCTCGATCACGGCAGGATCATCGAGCGCGGCTCGCACGATCAGCTCATCGCGCAGAAAGGCACATATTATCAGCTCTATACGGGTGCTTTCGAAATCGAATAAGCGATGCGCGTAATTCTGCGCGCAGATGCGTTACAATCAAAAAAAGACTGCCTGATGAAGTGAACCCCAAAGTTTGGACAAAAAAGAATTAGATTGTTTTGGAATGAGTTCGGTATCCAACCGGGCTCATTC
>CALVSU010000102.1 GCA_944359385.1 uncultured Clostridia bacterium
CGGCTAAAGAAAGCAGACGGGCGTTTCCGCATTGCGGAATCGCCCGCTTTGGTCGGAATATGACCGAGGGCTCCCCGTCCGTAATACGGACGGGGAGCCCTCGGTTTTGGTGAATTATACAATTTGATGTTCGCCTGGTTAGACGCTTCATCGTTTTCAAGGATATGCGATTTCGTCGGGAAGGGCGTTTTTTTATGAGTTCTCCCGCACAGACGCCGCAAGCGGCGTCTGTGCGGGAGAATTGCGATTTTTTCGTTTGGCAGAGAAGAAGGGGATAGGGGTCAGCGCATCTTGTTTTTCATGCTCGCTTCATAGCACAGGACGGTGGCAGCGACGCCTACGTTCAGAGAGTCGCATTTGCCGAGCATGGGTATGGCGATCATCCGATATTCGCCGTCGTACCATTCGCGGGTGATGCCGTAGCGTTCGCTGCCCATGACGAGCGCCGTTTTTTTGCCGAACGGTTCGTCGTAATAGTATTTTTCCGCGCGCGTGTCCGCGAGATACACGGTAAAGCCGTGTTCTTTGAGCCAGCGGCGGCAATCTTCCACGCTTTCGAATTCGAACACGGGCACGGACAAAATGGCGCCCTGGCTTCCTTTGATGAGCTTGGGGTGCGTGAGCCGCGCCTTGCGGTTGCAGATGAATACTCCGTCCAGCCCTGCGCCGTCTGCCATGCGGAGCATGGTGCCGACGTTCCCGGGGATCTCGATGCCGTCCAAAACCAGAATGACCGCCTTTTCGGGCGGGACGAATGCGGAAAGGTCGTGCGAGGGGAGCTTTGCGAGTGCCATCAGTCCGTCGGGCTGACCGCGTTCGGAGATCTTTTCGAAGGTCTTTGCGGAAACGGTGTACAGATTTTCCGCATGGGAGGCGATTTTTTCGGCGAGAGCCGCCGCTTCGCTCGTGCGTATATGCTCGGGGCACAGAATGAGCGAATCTATATGCGTTTTGAACTGCTCGCACATTTTCAAAAGCCAGATCCCTTCCGCCACAAACAGCTTGTGCGGATTGGGTTTGGAATTGGAGAGGATCCCTTTTATCTGTTTTATTTTGGGGTTTTGCTCGCCGATCGCCAAAAAGTTATGCGAACCGAGCACCTGTTCTATCGTTTCCATGCGGTTATAGTAGCAAAATTTTGCGAATAAGTCAAGTCGAATATAAAACGTGAAAAAGTCCCCCGCCGCATCGCGGCAGGGGGGATAACGTCAACTGTTTGAAGTTTGTAAGGAGATGGATGCATCCGGCAGCGTAAAACTCAGCCGCGGGCTTTCAAATTTCCCGAATTGAGAAATAGACGTGTTCAACAAAGGGATAGACTGCGCCTTTTCATCATCGTCTATATAATATAACTGTACATTAAAGTAATATCCCGCATAATATTTGATGGTTACGGTCGTTTCCTGTTCGGTAATTTTGAAATTGTTACTGCAAGCGGGCAAGCCGTAAAGCCCCATGGTATCTACAAATATGTTCAACGTAAGGGTTTTATCGCTCACTTCGCGCCATACGTCGTTGGTAATTTCCAATATAACGGTTTCGTTCCAAGTTTCCGGTGTTTCGACCTTGCCGTATTCGACCACTTCAAGTTTTTTGATAATGGTTTCATCCGCCCTCGGAGAAGAGGATTTTATATTGACGGCAATATAGGCGGTCCCCAAATTGATCTTGGATACGTCGATGAGAATGGAACCGCTGTCTTTAAAGGAGCCGTCGCCCGTCCATGTAATATCGTCGAGCGCGTCCTGCGGGATAATGTCCGGATTGAGCGTCGTTACCGTCGCACCGTTATTGCCTGACAAAAGCGTCGTTTGCGCAAAATCAAAATAGATCCTATACGACGCCCAAGAGGCATCCTCTTCTTGAGCCTTTGCAATTTGCGCAGGCGTATCGGAACGCCATGAGATCAATTCACCCTTCAAAATTTCCGTCTGTATGTAACCGAGTGAAACGGCTACCGTTACGTTTTCGGCAGGCATCGTAAAAGTATAAGAGCCGTCCGTTCCCGCCGTGCACGCCGCTCCGTTCGCCGTGACCGATTGAACGGTCCGCAGTTCGTCCGATACGCTTACGGTCACGGTCACCGTATCGCCATCCTTTGCCGAGGCGGGCGCGTCTACCGTGTATCCCGTTCCGTTGTTTGCTGTAATCGTATACTCCGCTGGCTGCTCGCCGTTTCCGCTTCTGTCGTCACACGCGGCAAAAATGCCGAAGCAGAGGCATACGCACATGCAGGCGGCAAGCGCCGCCAGAATCATCTTTTTCATTTTTTACCCCTCCTTATAAGGTCAACAATATTATACCATGGGGGGGGATAAATGTCAACATTATCAGAGAAAAAAGTGACCGATGTCCGTTTTTCGGCATAGAATAGTTTAGAAAGCATTTTACGGCGGAGAAAGAAAATGGACAAAAGAAGATACGGCAAAACGCTTTCCGCCTGTCTTGCGGGGGTCAGCAATCAGGCGATCATCACAAACGTAACGGCGCTTTTATTCGTACCGTTTGCAGGTCTTTACGGTTTTTCTCTCGCGCGGCTCGGGCTTCTTACGGCGGTCAATTTTGCCGCGCAGATGTGTGCCGACGTCTTTCTGATGTTCTTTATCGACCGGCTGTCTTATCGTGCGCTCGCGCTGGCGGCATCTGCCGCCAGCGCGGCAGGGCTCTTGTTTTACGGTCTTGTGCCCATGCTCTTTTCGGGTGCGGCCCTCTACGGGGGGATCGTTGCGGCCACTGCCGTTTTTGCTTTTGCAGGCGGCATGCTGGAGGTCGTTCTTTCCAACGTTGCGGACAGTCTTCCCGAAGAATCATCTCTCTCTATCTGTCTGTTACATACGGTGTATGCGTGGGCGCAGGCTGTGCTTGCGCTTGCTCTCTGCGGCTGTCTTTTCTTTTTCGGCGCGAAAAACTGGAATTTTGCCATGTTTGCGCTTGCTCTGGTACCCGCCGCGGCGTTTGCGCTTCTTATTGGCGCGGAAACGGGCGACAAGGAGCGGAAAGCAGATTTTAAAGGCAGAAAGCGCAGAATGGATAAGGCGGACGGAAAAAACGGGTGTGCGCGATTTCCCGCGACGAGCGGCGGGAAATCGCGTTTCGGCGTTTTTTATCTGTTTGCACTTGCCGCCATTTTTTTCGGTTACGGTTCGGAAGTGGCGATGAACCAGTGGGTGAGCACACTCTTTTCCGAGACGTTTGCGGGCGCCGGCTACAACGCGGAGTTTTTCGGCGCTGCGGCCTTTGCCGCCTTTTTGGGGATCGGAGGACTTTTTTATGTCCGCATTTCGGGAAAGAGGGCAAAATTTCCTTTTTCCGCGCTCATTTTTGCCGCTCTTGCCACTTGCGTATGCTATGTTGCGGCGTCGGGCGAAGGTGCGTTTTCCTTCGCGGCGGCACTTGCGTGCGGACTGGTCGTCGGTTTTCTTTCTCCGGGGATCATGACAGCGTCCGCGCAGAATCTGCCGCGAGCGGGCGGCAGAATGCTTGCTTCGCTCGCTGTATTTGCAGATCTCGGCGCGGCGGTCCTGCCTTCGGCAGCGGGCGCTCTGTCTGAAATCTTCGGGCTGAAATCTTCCTTTTTATTGCTTTCGGCGGCTCCCCTGTGCTGTGCTCTTGCCGCCGCCGCGATGCGCCTTCGAAAAAAAACGCCGCGCGCTCCTCTGTACAGTGAAAAATAATTTCACAATTCCGACATGATATTTGCTGTCAGGAAAGGCGCAAATGTGTTATAATACATTAGGATTGCATAAACTTATGCAGAGGTGAATATGGGAAAAAGGGAAACGCCGCACCGCGCGGCGGACACAAAAGAAAAGGACGGTTTACCGTCCGCGGACAACGTACAGACAGAAAAAGCGGAGTTCGCGCGGGGTGCGGCGCTCGATGCAGAAGATACGGAGGACAGGGACACCGCGCAGATTGCCCAAAACGGCACGGATACGAAAGACGAAACACTCACCCAAAACGAACAGATATCCGCTGCGGGTACGGGTGTGTCTGTTTCTGCCTGCAATAAGAAGAAAAACCGCATCTTTACCGTAAAGATCTTCAATTACAGGCTCATTTATCTCTTTATGCTTTGCCTCATCATGTCGTTCATCGGTTTTTTGGTGGAGAACGTGTTCCGCCTTTTGCGGGACGGCGTGATCAACAGCAGAAGGCAGATCCTGCCTTTTTTGTTTGCTTACGGGATAGCGGTGTTTGCGATGTATGTTCTGATCGGTACGCCGCGCGAGATGCGTTTCCTGTGCTGGAAAATATTTAAGAAGAACAGCAAACTCACGGCGGCGGGGAAATATGTATGTTATTTTCTCATCGTTATGGCTTTCATTTTTTTCGGCGAGATGATGTTCGGTACCTTCGTGGAGTGGGCTTCGGGGATCGTCTTGTGGGATTACACGGGCATACCCCTTCGTTTTACGAAATATACGAGCATTCCGACGGCATTGGGACTGACCGTCGGCATCATCCTCTTTATGCGTTTTGTGTTCGAGCCGCTCATGCGGAAATTGGAAAAGATCCCTGAAAAAGCGGCGCTTGTCATCGACCTCGTGCTCGGCATACCCATTGTGCTCGACTGGATCCTGATGCTGGTGCTGATGTTCGGGTTCGGCATTTCAAAAAACTGGTGGAATATCAACGTCTGGTAGTCCGGCAAAAATAAGCCGCCGCGCAAAATTGCGCGGCGGCGTTGCAGTTTCAATGGGTTTTGGAGGTTTTTTCGGCGGCGGTATGCGAAAGGGGAGTGCCGTTTACGTTGTCGGTAAAGGCGGAGATGCCTTTGTCGCGCAGGGACTTCACGCCGAAATACAGCGGCGCGCCGAGTGCGTATACCCAAACGGCTTCCGTGACGGCAAGAGAAGCGGCGTATGTCCAGTACGTCGCCGCCTGCGTGCCGTAAGAAAGGTCGCCGCAGAGAAACACGATGATGACAGGGATGACGAGCGCGTTGAACGCGACGGGGAAAAATCCGCCCAGAGCGATGCGCGCGACGTGGTTGCGCAGGAGCTTGCCCGTTCCCCAGGTCGCAAAAGCGGCGGCGAGCGTCGCCAGAGAGCCGACGAACACGTCGTACACCCAGAAGGGAGAAGCGATGTTCGCGAGCATACAGCCTATATACAGCGCGGGGACCGCCTCGGGAAAGAAGAGGGGGAGCACGCACAGGGCTTCCGCCGGACGGATCTGCAAAAATCCGTTATAGGCGATCGCGCCGAAGGCGTAGGTGAGGGCGACGTACAGCGCGGCGATAATGCCTGCTCTGCACAGCATCTTCGTGGAAAACCTTTTCATGATTCAGTTACCTCGGTTGTTTTTAGGTAGTGTTTTCCGAAAACCTACCGCACGAAAGGATAGCACAATTCGCGGAAGATGTCAAACGCTTCGCGCAGGGCGGATAAAAAAATATTTTGCATTGCGGCAAATCGTTGTCCGCGCGGGGAGCGCAAAAAATCTTTCCCTGCCCGTTCGGGCGTGTGCGCGAAAAATTTTACCGCCGCGGAAAGCGCCTCCGCACGGAGCGCGGAGGCGGAAAAATTCAGACGATGATGTTTTCCAGAAGGAGATAATCAAAGTCGACGCTTTCGACAAAATCGCGCGGCAGAAAACGGACGTGGTTGAATTTCGCGAAATTGAAAATATGCGTTTTAAGCAGTACGGGCGTGGAGACGTCCAGTTCGTGGCAGATGTCAAAAAGGTAATCCATAAAGTGCGAATAAGTGAGTTTTTCTTCGTTTTCGTAGACAATTTGCTTTTCGGTTTTTCCTTCTTTTACGATTTTTGCCCAGATCCTCATGACGTTCTCCCGTTCTCGGTAAGCGTTCCCGTTATTAGCGGAACTTTTTATCGATTATACTTGAAATTTTCAAAAAAGTAAAATATAATTTGACATATTTCCCGCGAAAAGATATACTATTAAAAAGAATAGCGAGGAGCAGGTATGAAAAAGACGGAAACGGAGATCTTGAAGATCCTTGAAGAAGATTGCAGATACACGCCCGCAAAGATCGCGGTCATGCTCGACCTTTCCGAAAAGGAAGTCGCAGACGCGATCGCGCGCATGGAAGCGCAGGGGATCATCGTGAAATATACCGCGATCGTGAACGGCGAAAAGCTTTCCGAGGAAACGGTGCAGGCACTCATCGAAGTCAAAGTGACGCCGCAGAAGACAAACGGATTCGACGCCATAGCCGAGGAGATCTACCGTTTTGACGAGGT
>CALVSU010000103.1 GCA_944359385.1 uncultured Clostridia bacterium
CGACGCCGTGCTCCTCGCCGCGGCGGAAGTGTGCGCCTTCTTTTCGGACGGCAAGGCGGGCGACAAGATCCCCGTCGACTACTGCGAGCGCCGCTTCGTCAAAAAGCCGCCCAAAGCAAAGGCGGGATTCGTCATCTATACGGATTTTAAAACCCTGCTCGCCACGCCCGACCGCGCACAAGCCGAACGCTTGTCATCACGCCCGATTGCCGCGCGTTCGTGACCGCGCCGAAAAAGACTTTCTGAAATCAACACCGCGCGTTCGTCGCGCGATCCGAACCGAACCCATAAGGAAAAGCCGCCCGCCTCAAAACGAGGCGGGCGGCGGTTTTACTCTTCCCAAACAAAGTTTTCTTTCCCCGCGCCGATCTCGAAATGATATTTCACGATTCCGAGATCGATCTGACCGTAAAAGCCGCCTTTTTGTTCGGCGCGCACCTTATTCTCTCCCGTAAGCGTGAAAAAGAATTTCTGCTGATTGACCGCCGTGGGTGCGAGCAAGGCGCAGTCCACCCCCTTTCTGAACCATACGGGCGGATCGTCTGCCTTGGCGACCGCCGCAAAGCTCTTGCTTTTATGCGGCACGCCCTGCGTCTTTCCGTAGCCGAGCGCGATGACGCAGACGAGCTTTTCCCCCTTTGCGAGGCGTGCCGCTTTTTTTGCGCTTCCCTTTCCGAACGAGAGCGCCGCCCAGCAGGTATTCAGACCCAGCTCCTGCGCTCTGAGCACCAGCCGCTCCCCGAAATAGCCGACGCGCCCGGAAAGCCCCTTTTCGGGCAATCCCGCCATCGCAAAATAATTTTTAACGCCGCTGAATTTCCCGTAGCGCGCGAGAAAACTTCTGAAAGCGCGCGGCTCCTCTCTCACGAGCCGCACGGCGAGCTTTCCCTCCGCGTTGACTGCCGCAACCTCTTCTTCCAGAGCGCGGACGATCTCATCGGGGATCTCCCTGTCCTCATAAGCGCGCACCGAATGCCTTTTCAGAACAGCCTCTTCCGCCGTCATGTCCGACCTCCCCGCGGGAACTCCCGCTTCGTTCCCATTATACCGCAAAACCCGCGGAAAAGACAGCGCTTTCCGCAGGTTTTTCATCTTTTTTTCGACATCAGAAAATTCACGAGCGTCTCGTTTCCCCTCTTCACCTCGTTGCGCCTGATGACGGCATAACCGCGCTTTTCGAAAAAACCGCGCGCCGTGACCGAGGAAAACACGGTATAGACCTGCGCGCCGCACGCCTGTTCCAGCGAGTCGCAAAGGAGGGAAGCGATCCCTCTGCCCTGAAGATCTTTATGCACATACAGGCGGTCAAGATATCCCTCCCTCGTCATGTCGGCAAACCCCGCGATCACGCCGTCCTCTTCCGCGACGAGCGCGATGCGCCCTTCGAAAGAAGCCGCCCATGCTTTTGCCTCTCTCGGGGCGCCGACCCAGGCTTCGGTCTGCGTCTTCGTATAATCCCGTAAGCAGACCGACCGCACCGTATCGCAGAAAAGCTGCAGCGTTTCCTCTGCGTCCGCTTCGCAAAATGCGCGTATCTTCATTTTTTCTCCTTCCATGCCGCCGCATCCTGCGACAGCTCCCGCAAAAAGGTCTTCCAATAAGAATCCGCCGCCCGTCCGCGACGCGGACGGGCGAAAAAAGCTTTAATCTTTATCTTTTTCTTCATCGAAACCGGCGGATGCGCCGCTGAGCGCGTCTTCCGCCCGTGTTTTTGTGCCTTCATCCGCTTTTGCGCGCTCGCGGGCAAGCCTGCGCTGTTCGCGGCGCATAATTTTTTTTGCCTCTTCGCGTCGTATGCGCTCCGCGTAAAGATCGCGGTACGCGATGTCTATGATGTCTCTGACCGCAACTGCCGTCTCGGCGTCGTCTACCTTTATCTCGACGGGTTTTTCTTTCAGGTTCAGCCCCGCATTGTCCGCATACGCGCAAAAATCGTTGTTCTGCACGGTAAGGCGGGCAAATACGGTCCCGTTCTTGATCAGCGTACGCACGACGAGCTTTTTGCCGAGATACACGCTCGCGCTTCTGTCGTTGACGACTTTTTTGACCCAGTCCTTCTTCTCTGCGTAGGCGATTATCCCGTCTATGTACCCTTTCTGCTCGTCGGTCAGCGCCGCATATGCTTCGGGATAGGCGACTTTTTCGTTTCTCCGAAGAACGACGACGCCCGTCTCCGCTTCCGCCGTCTTTTCTTCCGCAAAAATCGGTTCCGCCTCAAAAGCCGCCGCACTTTCCGTTTGATCGCTCATTTGCGCCGAAACCGAAGATGTTTCATGTAAGCCTGACGCGATCTCCCCGATCACGACGACATCCGCGTTCTCCGCGCGCTGAACACACGGGATCAGGCGATATGCCTGTCCGTCCAAAACGACGATCTTCGCCCGTGCCGCCGCCTTGTTACAACGCGCCGCCAGCACCGCGAGCAGTACGATCGCCGCCGCGGCAATTATGCCGAATCCGACCGTAAGCATGATCAAAATCATTGTATTCATATCGACCTCGCAAACCTTCGTAAAACAAAGAACTCATCTGTTTGTTGTGGAATTACCAAATACTGACATATTTCAGTATAGCATTTTCATTTTTTTCTGTCAAGAAAGTGAACGTTATTATAACAAACATTTACATGAAAAATATGACCCGTTCACTGTAAAAATGCCGCAGAAAATTGTTTCGCAAAAAATTGATGCGGCTGGCGGAGAAACTCCGCCAGCCGCATTCCTTATCACGGGGAACAGTTTTTTATAATTTATGAAAGACAAACGCTCTGTTTTTCCGAACAAGCTGCACCTGTCATGCGGGATCGAACTGCGAGTTGTAAAGATCGGCGTAAAAACCGTTCTGCGCGAGCAGTTCTTCGTGGCGGCCTTTCTCAATAATATCGCCGTCTTTCATGACAAGGATGAGGTCTGCGTTCCTGATCGTGGAAAGGCGGTGCGCTATGATAAAGGAAGTCCTGCCCTCGGTGAGTCTGTCCATGGCGCGCTGGATGAGTTCTTCCGTGCGCGTGTCGACGGAGCTTGTCGCCTCGTCTAGAATGAGCATGGGCGCGTTTTCGATCATGGCGCGCGCGATCGTGACGAGCTGTTTCTGACCAGCGGAGAGGTTTGCCTTGTCGTCGAGCACGGTGTCGTACCCTTTGGGCAGCGTCATGATGAAATGGTGCAGGCCGACCGCCTTGCAGGCGCGCACAACTTCTTCGTCGGAAACGTTTTCCTTGCTGTAAACGATGTTTTCGCGGATGGTCCCGTCAAAGATCCAGGTATCCTGCAAAACCATGCAGAAAAGATCGTGCACGTTTTCGCGTGTGATCTCGCTCGTCGGAATACCGTCGATCGTGATGCGCCCGCCGTTGAGTTCGTAAAAGCGCATGAGAAGGTTGACCATGGTCGTCTTGCCCGCGCCCGTGGGGCCGACGATGGCGACTTTCTGCCCCGCCTTCGCCTCTGCGGAAAAATCGTTTATGATGATGCGCCCCGGGTCATACCCGAAATGCACGTGTTCGAACGCGACCTCCCCTCTCACGCGGTCGGGCGGCAGGGTGCGTAGCTTGCCGCTCTCGTCGGACAGTTCCTCTTCGCCGAGAAACTCGAACACCCTTTCGCTCGCCGCTGCAGCGGACTGCATACTCGTGAACGCCTGCGCGAGTTGGGAAAGCGGCGAGGTGAACAGGCGCACGTACAGCGTGAACGCGATGACGACGCCGAATTCTATGCTTCCCTTTGCGACGAGCACCGCGCCGACGACGCAGACGGCGACATAGCCGAGGTTGCCGATAAAGTTCATGAGCGGCATCATCAGCCCCGAAAGAAACTGCGATTTCCACGCGCTCGTATACAGTTTGTAGTTGGTCTCGTTGAAGACATTTTTGACCTTGCGTTCGGCGTTGTACGCCTTGATGACGTTGTGCCCCGCGTAAGATTCCTCGATGTGGCCGTTGATCTCGCCGAGATAGCGCTGCTGGCGGGCAAAATACTTCTGCGATTTGCCCATAATGACAAACATGACGATAAACCCGACAAAGCTCGCCGCGATGGCGGTGAGCGCCATCAGCCAATCGGTGATGAACATCATCACCACACTGCCGACGAGCATCACAACCGCCGTGACAAAAGTCACGACAGACTGGTTGAGTGTCATGCCGATCGTGTCGACGTCGTTGGTGACGCGCGAGAGGACGTCGCCGATCGAATGGGAATCGAAATAGCGCAAAGGCAGAAGATTGATCTTTTTGGAGATCGCGGTGCGGAGATTGCGGGAATTCTTCTGTGTGACCGTCGCCATGATCACCCCTTGGATATACGAGCAGATCAGCCCCGCGCCGTAAATGACGACGAGAAAGAGGCAAAGCCGCAGGACCTTCTGCATATCCATGGCAAAGACGCCTATCTGCCCGTTCTGCGTAAAGGAAGATTTGATGACGTTTGTCAGTTCGTTGATGACGTCGGGGCCGAGAAGATTGAGCACTGTGCCCGCGACGGCAAAGACGAGCGCGATGGCGACGGGAAGAAGAAAGGGCTTGATGAAAAGAATGAGTTTCCCCATCGCCTTTTTGAAGTTTTTGGGTTTTTCGACCATTCTCGGGCCGGGGCCGTGTCCGTGACCGGGACCGCGGGGCGGCTGTTTGCTCACGTTCTGTTCTTCGCTCATGCGCGTTCACCCCCTTTTACCGTGGCGGCGATCTCCTCTTCGGAAAGCTGGGAGAGCGCGATCTCTTTGTATACTTTGCAGGAAGCGAGCAGTTCTTCGTGCGTACCTTTGCCGACGACCTTTCCCTCGTCAAGCACGATGATGAGGTCTGCGTCGCGGATGGTGCCGATGCGCTGGGCGACGATGAGCGACGTCGCGCCGCCCGTTTCCCGTTTCAGCGCCGTGCGCAGAAGTTTATCCGTCTTATAATCGAGGGCGGAAAAGGAATCGTCGAAAATGTAAATTTCCGGTTCGCGGCAGACCGCGCGGGCGATGGCGAGACGCTGTTTTTGCCCGCCCGACACATTCGTGCCGCCCTGCGCAATGTGCGCGCCGTACTGTCCGTCCATCTTCTCCACAAATTCGCCCTGCGCAATGCGCACGGCGTTTTTCACCTTTTCCGCGGTGAAATCGAGCCCGCCTTTCTCGCCGTAAGCGACATTGCTCTCCACCGTGCCCGAAAACATGACCGCGCGCTGGGGAACGTAACCGATCTTGTCATGCAGGGCGCGGAGGGTATAATCTTTCACGTTCACCCCGTCGACGAGGATCTCCCCTTCCGTCGCATCGTAAAAGCGGGGAACGAGGTTGATCGCGGTGGATTTTCCGCTGCCTGTAGAACCGATGAACGCTACCGTCTGCCCACGTTCCGCCTTGAAACTGATGTCGTGCAGGACATACTCGCTCGCGTCGGGATAGCGGAAAGACACGTTTCTGAACTCCACCGTGCCGACGGGCGAACCTTCGGGAGAACATTCCAAAGCGCCGTCTCTGATCGATGTTTCCGTCTGCAATACTTCGTTGATGCGCCTGACCGAAACGAGGGCGCGCGGCAGGATGATAAAGATCATCGTGAGCATCATGAACGCCATAACGACCTGCAAAGCATACCCTGAAAACGCCGCCATCTGACCGAAAAGGGTGACGCGCTCCGCCGCACCCGGCAAGGCGTCGATGAGATAGGCGCCGATCCAATATATGGCGAGCGTGAGCCCGCTCATGATCATCGTCATCACGGGGTTCATGATCGCCATCGCGCGGGAAGTGAAAAGCTGGGTGCGCGTGAGGTCTTCGTTCGCCCGTTCAAATTTTTGCTCCTGGTACTCCTCCGCATTGTACGCCCTGACGACGCGCACGCCCGTCAGGTTTTCGCGCGTGACGCTGTTGAGATTGTCCGTGAGTTTCTGTACTTTTCTGAATTTGGGAAATACCGCGATCTGAATGAACATCAGCATGACCACCATGATGAAGACGGCGACGGCGGTGGTGACCGACCACTGCCAGTTCCTGCCGAGGATCTTCACGATCGCCCACACGGCGAGTATGGGCGCCTTGATCATGACCTGCGATCCCATGGCGACGACCATCTGCACCTGCGTGACGTCGTTCGTCGTGCGGGTGATGAGGCTCGCCGTCGAAAATATTGATCTCTTCCATGGAAAAGCTCTCCACTTTGTCGAAGACTTTGCTCC
>CALVSU010000104.1 GCA_944359385.1 uncultured Clostridia bacterium
TCGTCTATCACGGGCGCGATATCTGTGAGCGTAAACCCTTTGACACCCGCACGGCGCGCATCTGCCGCCTGTTCGCGCGCGGAAAAAAGCTGATTGCGGAGCGTATGTGACGGAACACATATGCGTACCGCCGCAAACAATGCGATTTTATCCTTTAAAACGCATCGTATGCATTCGGAAGCATATGCGGGGACGTGAACCTACGGCAAAAGAAGACGGATTTTCAGACCAAATGCAACGCTTAACAGAATCATTTAGCAAGAATGAAAAAAAGGAGCGCATCCTGCGGTGCGCCCCTTTTTTATGTTTTGTATGTTCCGTGCCGTTATCGGCGGGGAGGTGCAATGTCGTTTGAGCTTTCGGCGGTATGGGGCAATGCCGTTTGGGTTTTCGGAGAAAGGACCGAAAGGTCACTGTTTCATCAGTGCGTAATCGATAGAATCGGTGAGGGCGATCCAGCTTGCCTCGATGATGTCTTCGGAGACGCCGACCGTCGTCCAGTTGTCGGCGCTGTTGGCAGACGTGATGAGAACGCGGACTTTTGCCGCCGTCGCCTTGTCCGAGTCGAGCACGCGCACCTTATAGTCGATGAGGGAGACGTGCGCGATCTCGGGATAAAATTCCGAGAGGGCAGAGCGGAGGGCGAGGTCCATCGCGTGGACGGGGCCCTCGCCGTCGGAGGCGGAGATCTTCGTCACGCCGTTCACGCGTATTTTGACGATCGCGGAGGCAACTTTGCCTTCGATCGCGGGCTGTTCGTTGATGATCTTGTAGTTGATGAGATCAAAGGAGGATTTGTATTTTCCGAGTATTTTTTCCACGAGCAGGACAAAACTCGCTTCCGCGGCTTCGTACTGATACCCCGCGAGGGCGCGCTCTTTGAGCGCGGACACGATCTCGCCCATTTCCTTGCCGTTCTTGTCGAGGGTAGGGAAATAATTTTTCAGTTTGTCGTAGATCGCGCTCTTGCCCGAAATTTCCGAAAGGAGAAATTTCCGCTTGTTGCCGATACTCTCGGGGTCGACGTGCTCGAAAGACGAGGAATATTTGAGCACCCCGTCCGCGTGCATGCCCGCTTTGTGCGCAAAGGCGTTCATGCCGATGTAGGGCTGATTTGCGGGAACGGCGACGTTTGCCGTGTCCGCGATGGTCATGGCGCTCTCATAGATGTTTTTGAGGTTTTCCGCGGGGATGCATTCGTAGCCGCGTTTGAGTTGCAGATTGCAGATGATCGCCGAAAGGTTGGCGTTTCCGCACCGTTCGCCGAACCCGAGGAATGTGCCCTGGACCTGCCGCGCGCCCGCTTTCACCGCTTCCATGGAATCGGCGACGGCGAGCCCGCCGTCGTTGTGGCAGTGGATGGCGACGACGGTGTCGGGGAAGCGTTCGGTCACTTTTTTCGTGATCTCATACGCTTCGTCGGGAAAAATGCCGCCGTTCGTATCGCACAGGCACAAAACCTGCGCGCCCGCGTTTTTCGCACTGTCGAGCGCTTTCATCGCGTATGCGGGATCTGTTTTATACCCGTCGAAGAAATGTTCCGCGTCAAACACGACTTTTTTGCCGTTGTCGGCGAGAAATTTCACGCTCTCGCCGATCATGGCGAGGTTTTCTTCGGGCGTCGCCTTGATGACGTCGGTGACGTGCATGATGTGGCTCTTGCCGAAGATCGCGACGTATTCCGTGCCCGCGGCGATCAGTGATTTGAGGTTGCTGTCCTCTTCGGGTCTGATACCTTTGCGGCGGGTGGACCCGAACGCGACGATCTTTGCGTGTTCGAGTTTCATGCCCGCGATACGCTGGAAAAACTGCATCTCGGCGGGATTGGAGAAGGGGTTGCCTGCTTCGATGAAGTCCACGCCCAGCTTGTCCAGTGTCTCGATGACTTTGATCTTGTCGTCTACGGAAAAAGAGATGTTTGCTCCCTGCGCACCGTCGCGCAGGGTAGAGTCGAATATCTGTAATTTCATAAGAATAAACTCCGCTCGCGTAAATCTCGGCAAGCTGTTGCCTGCGATTTACTGCGATTTGAGGGGAAACCCGAACGGTTTTCCCCTCTGTCCGCGATATTTAAGGGCACACATAATAATAAATCGCGGACATTCACCCTTTCCGTATGGCAAGGGATTGCCAAATAGGGGTGCGCTACGGAAAATTGCGATTTCCCTTGCGCGAATAAATATTTAAATAATCACTTGCGTTTCCGAAAATCGCACTTTTCGGAATAAGCCCCCGATTTGCCGCGATGAGCGGCCTTAGGCAGGAAAGGTGAATTTGCCGCATCTATAATAGTGTAAGCCCTTAAAAAGCGGCAAAGAGGAAAAATCCGAACGCAGAGCCGTTTTACAAAACGGCGAACGTTGGGGTTTTCCTAAAGCTCACGGAAATTTTGAGAACTTTTTCTCAAAATTTCGTGAACAGGGTTGCGCCTTTGCTCGCGGAAGTGACCTGCGCGCGGTAGCGTTTGAGGTATCCGTCCACGGGTTTTTCGATCGGCGTGAACGCCGCGAGGCGCGCTTTCATTTCTTCCTCGCTGATGCGCAGGTTGATCTCGCCTTTTTCGATGTCGATGTCGATGATGTCGCCGTCTTTAATGATGCCGATGGGGCCGCCCGCCGCCGCTTCGGGGCAGACGTGTCCGATCGCCGCGCCGCGCGTTGCGCCCGAGAACCTGCCGTCGGTGATGAGCGCGACGTCCGCGCCCAGCCCCGCGCCCACGATGGCGGAGGTGGGGGAGAGCATTTCGCGCATTCCGGGGCCGCCTTTCGGTCCCTCGTAGCGGATGACGACGACGTCGCCTTTCACGATCTTGCCCGTGGAGATCGCCTCCATGGCGGCCTCTTCGCTGTCAAAGACCTTTGCGGGGCCGCTGTGCCTGAGCATCGCGGGATCGACCGCGCTCTTTTTCACGACGGCGCCCTCTGCGGCGATGTTGCCTTTCAGGATCGCAAGCCCGCCCGTAGGGGAATAGGGCGCGTTCATGGGGCGGATGACCTTATCGTCGAGCACTTTCGCGTTCCTCACTCTCTCGTGCTGGGTGACGCCCGAAACGGTCATTGCCGAACCGTCGAACAAACCCGCCTCTTCCAGCTGTCTGATGACCGCAGAGATGCCGCCCGCTTCGTTGAGGTCTTCGATGTAATCTTTGCCCGCGGGCGCGAGCTTGCAGATATGCGGCACTTTCGCGCTCACCTCGTTGAAGGTATCCACGGAAAATTCCTTCTCGCTCATGCCCACTTCGTTCGCGACGGCGAGAAGGTGCAGCACGCTGTTGGAAGAGGCGCCGATCGCGTTGTCCACCGCCACGGCGTTTCTGACTGCTTTGGGCGTGATGACGTCGGAGGGCCGTATGTTGTTTTTCACGGCGTTCATGACTGCTTCGCCTGTTTCTTTGGCGAGCATGATGCGCTTGCTGTAGACCATGGGAATGGTGCCGTTGCCGGGAAGGGCGATGCCGAGCGCTTCGGTCAGGCAGTTGAGGCTGTTCGCCGTGAACATACCCGAGCAGGAACCGCAGGTGGGGCAGGAAGAGCATTCGTATTCGTGCAGTTCTTCCGCGTCGATCTTGCCCGCATTATAGGCGCCGACGGCTTCGAACATGGACGAGAGGGAGAGCCGCTCGCCGTGCATTTTCCCCGCCAGCATGGGGCCGCCCGAAACGAACGCAGCGGGCAGGTTGAGCCGCACCGCCGCCATCAGCATGCCGGGAATGATCTTGTCGCAGTTCCCGACGAACACGATGCCCGAAAAGGCGTGCGCACGCGCGAGGATCTCCGCGCTGTCGGCGATGACTTCGCGGGAGGGCAGGGAATAGCGCATCCCCGCGTGCCCCATGGCGATGCCGTCGCACACCCCGATCGAAGGCACAATGACGGGTTTGCCGCCTGCCGCAATGACGCCTTCCTTGACCGCTTCGGCGATTCTGTCGAGATACATATGTCCCGGGATGATCTCGCTCTGCGCGCAGATGATCCCGATGATGGGCTTTTTCATTTCGCTGTCCGTCCAGCCGAGCGCACGCATGAGCGAACGCTGCGAGGACATTGCCGTTCCTTCGGAAAAAATGTTGTTCATGATCATATCTCCTTTATTGCGGGCGGTTGCGCCCTTCTGAATGCCCGTTCCGCAGTCTGCAAAACGGAGGCGGCGCGCTCTGCGCGTCGGTTGTCGGGGAACATTCTCAGATCTGCTCAGATCCCCGCATTGAAATCTGTTTCAAAAAGTCCTGCGCTCAGATTTTTCGGGGAAGTTCTGCGCTCAGATCATTTCGTTATAATCGATGAGGTCTTTTAGCTTTCTCTCGCCTCTCGCCAGCGCGGTCACGCCCGTGCGCGCCATTTCAAGAATGCCGTAGGGGCGGATCACGCCGATAAAGCCGTCCAGCTTGTTCGTGTCGCCCGTGATCTCCAGGATCAGGCTTTCGGGCGAAAGGTCGACGATCTTCGCCTTATACACGTCTTTGATCTCGATGATCTCGGAACGCTTTTCGGGCGGTACGGCGACTTTGATGAGCAGAAGTTCGCGCTGTACGGAATTTTCTTCGTCCGCGACGGCGATCTTTTTCACGTCGATGAGCTTGTCCATCTGCTTTGTCATCTGTGCGAGGATATAGTCGTCTCCGTTTAGGACGATAGTCATGCGCGAGAGGGAGTCGTCTTCCGTTGCGCAGACGCACAGGCTTTCGATGTTGAATCCGCGGCGGGCAAACAGCCCCGATACGCGCGTCAAAACGCCGCTTTTGTTTGCAACGAGTGCGGTTATAATGTATTTTTTCATATGTTTCACCGCCTTAGATTTTGGTAATGATGGAATCAAAGGATTTTCCCGGCGCGATCATGGGCAGGACTTTGTCGTCTATGCCGATCTTGCAGTCGACGAGGACGGGGCCTTCTTCACGGAATGCCTTTGCGAGGACTTCTTCCGCGTCTTCGGGCTTTTCGATGACGAGCCCTTTCGCGCCGAACGCTTCTGCGAGTTTCACGTAATCCGTCTTTCTGTCGAGGGTGGTCTGCGAATAGCGTTTTCCGTAGAAGAGCGTCTGCCACTGCCGCACCATGCCGAGGGTGTTGTTGTCGAAAAGCAGAATAACGAGCGGCAGTTTATAGGTCACTGCGGTGCAAAGTTCGTTGAGGTTCATGTGGAAACTGCCGTCGCCCGTTGTGAGGACCGTCTTTCTTCCCGTGCCGACGCACGCGCCGATCGCCGCGCCCATGCCGTAACCCATTGTTCCGAGTCCGCCGCTGGAAATGAACGTGCGCGGCTTTTCGAATGCGTAATACTGCGCCGTCCACATCTGGTGCTGCCCCACGTCCGTCGCGACGGGGGTCTGTGCGTCGGTAAATTTCTGTGCCGCGCAGATGATCTTTTGTGCGGCGGGAAGTTCCGCATTGGCTTTTTCGTATTCTTTGTATGCGCTCACTTCTTTGAGCCAGTCTTTGCGTTCCGCCTGTTTTAGGAGGGGAAGGAGAGAGGTGAGGATCTCGTTCACGTCCGCCATCACGGCGACGTCCGCCTTCACGTTCTTGTCGATCTCCGCCGCATCGATGTCGAACTGCACGATGGTCTTGCGGTCATGAAATTTCGCCCTGTCGCCCGCGACTCTGTCCGAAAAGCGCATTCCGCACACGATGACGGTATCCGCGCGCAGAAACGCCTTTGCGCTCGCGTCGGTGCCGTGCATGCCGACCAGCCCCAAAAACTGTTCGTCAGAAGAGGGATAGGCGCCGAGCCCCATGAGCGTGGAGGCGACGGGCGCCTGAATGCGTTTTGCGAGGGCATAAATGTTTTCGGAAGCGTTCGAGCTGATCGTGCCGCCGCCCACGAGGATGAGAGGGCGCTTCGCCTCTTCGATGACTTCCGCCGCTTTGGAAAGGAGCAGGGGATCGACCGCTTTGGGTTTATAGACGCTCTTTTCCTTTTCCGTAAATTCGCATACGTCCGTCTGGAGATTTTTGGGAATGTCGATGAGCACGGGACCTTTTCTCCCTGAGTTTGCTATGTAAAACGCCTCGCGGATCGTGTCTGCGAGATAGCGCACGTCCTTCACGATGTAGTTGTGCTTTGTGATAGGCATAGTGATGCCCGCGATGTCTACCTCCTGGAAGCTGTCGCGTCCGAGATTGGAAACGGTCACGTTCCCCGTGAT